>JACMIX010000441.1 GCA_014380935.1 Gloeobacterales cyanobacterium ES-bin-141
GATTATCGCCACCGGTACGCCCGAACAGGTTGCAGCCAACCACCGCTCGCACACGGGACGGTTTTTGGCTCGGGCGCTTGGCGCGCCGACCCCGGCACTTGTGGCATCCGAGGCGGCTCAGTAGCGCGAAGGGCTGCCGCCGCTCAAAACCGTCCGGCCCGGAAGTCCCGGAAGGCGTCCTGGATTTCCTGTTCGGTGTTCATCACAAAAGGACCATACCGGACCACCGGCTCATTGAGGGGCCGTGCCGCCACCAGTAGCACCCGTGCTGCCGTATCGCCCGCCCTCAGGTAAACCGAGTCACCATCACTGAGCACGGCCAACTGCCCGCGACTCACACGATCCTCACCAACCTCGGCTTCGCCCTCGAACACGTAGCAGAAGGCCTGGTGCCCAGCCGGGACCGGTAATCGGCAGGTCGCACCGGCCTGCAACTGCACCTCCAGGTACAGCGGGGCCGTCGCAATACCTTGAACTGCCCCTTCGACGCCTGCTACCGTCCCGGCGATAACTCGAACGCGAGCGCCGTCCAGTTGCACCTCGGGAATCTCACCCGGTGCGAACTCCTGATAGCGGGGCTCACACAGCTTGTCGCGGGCGGGGAGGTTGGTCCACAACTGAAAGCCCCAGAGGAGTCCCTGCTCCTGTTCGGGCATCTCCGAATGCACAATTCCCCGACCGGCAGTCATCCACTGCACACCGCCCGCTTCGAGGGCACCCGAGTGGCCTTTGTTGTCGGTGTGCCGCATACGACCGGCCAACATATAGGTGACGGTCTCAAACCCGCGATGCGGGTGATCCGGAAAACCGGCCATGTAGTCGGAAGGCTCATCCGAACGAAACTCGTCAAAAAGCAAGAAAGGATCAAGTTCACTCAAGGCCCGGCTACCCAGGCTGCGCAAAAGCCGTACACCAGCCCCATCACTCACGGACTGGGCCGGAACAATCCGTGCCACCGTGCGCAGATGCTCGGTGGGCCGTCCGGTAGAAATAACAGGTATTGAGGTATTCATTGTCAGTCATCCTAATTCTGAGACGGAAACTTCAAGCCATATAATTCAATATTAAATCATTTAGGTCAAAAGTAAATAGTGAGAGAGTAACCACCTCAGCAGGGCAGGAAGCCGTGTCTGACTGGTAGACCCGATAATTTCCGACATTTCAGCTGATCTTTTCCTACTCACAAACGTGGCTTAGTTTCTTATGCTCTGTATTGAAGTTTGGAAGCGAGCGATATACGGCTTCATAACCGAAGGGCATGCTAATCGGGTAACCATCATCCGGTTCGTGAAACGCCCATCTACAGCGTGAAACTTCTTCACTACACCTGGGTTGAATCTCACTCTGGAACTGTATAAGATGATACGCGACAACTCCAGATATCCTTACCGGCCGACCGGCCCGACTGGCACCAGTGCGTTTCAGGCCGAGGAGCCGTCTGAATCCGTTCTACTTTGCAGGGCGTTCTCGATTTTGTCTGAGCTAATGAATCGGTGCGCCGGTCCGGTTCGTGCCGGTTCTGCTGTTCGTAACACTTCATCACAGAAAGGGAAATTGACATGAAGGCACTGAAATCTTCGCTGTGTAATCTCGTGGGTACTTGCCTCAGCCTGGGCTTGCTCGTAGCTGCCTCCTCGCCCGCAAACGCTGTCGGACGTACTGGCCAGTTCAAAGCACTCAGTGGCGAGCAGGCCCGCGCCTTTCAGGTACCCGCCGACGTACAGCTCACCCGTAGCAGCACGGCCTACGGTTTGAACGCGGAGCGTTACCAGCAGCGCCACGGGGTAGCGCGGGTCCTGGGTGGCCAGATCACGGTATATCGGGATGCAAGTGGTGCGGCGACGACCGTCATTGGAGCCCACTATCCCAACTTGCAGCCCCGCAATCGGGTACGCCTCAATCTCGCCCAGGCCCGTACCGCGGCCGAGGGTAAATCCCGCAAGGCTGGCGCATGGAAGGGCGAACTGCTCATCGATCCGACCACGAACCTGTACGTCTGGCAGGTCGAGAACCGGGGCGCGTACAGCCGTTGGTTCTACCGGGTGGATGCTCAGAGCGGCAAGGTTCTCAAGTCCTACAACGGCCTGACCAACGGTAGTGGTACCGGCGTAAAGGGAGACATCAAAGACCTGACCGGCCTGACCACTTTCCAGGGCAGCAGTTACATCATGCAGTCCAATGACGCGCGCCAGGTTACCTACGACGCACTAAACCGTCGCGCCATCTTCCTTAAAGGTGTGGTCGGCACGGATACCGATGATATTTGGGATACTCCGGGCACTGCCTCCCCCGGGCAGCCTGCACTCGTGGACGCCCACTTCTACGCTCGGGTCACCGACAACTATTACCAGGCCAAATTCAGCTTCAACTGGCTGACTGCCTATCCCCAGGGTATGGTCTCCCTGGCCCACGTTCGGCGCGACTACAACAACGCCTTCTGGAACGGTACCCAGATGGCCTACGGCGATGGTGACGGCGTCAACTTCATTGAGTTGTCGGGTGACCTCGATGTGGTCGGCCACGAACTGAGTCACGGGCTGACCGAGGCCACCAGCAATCTGGTCTATGACACCGAGTCCGGGGCGCTCAACGAATCCTTCTCGGACATCCTCGGCACTTTGATCGAGTTCGACTACGGAAGTGGAAACTGGACGATCGGTGAGGACGTCACCCCGGGCGACAACGGCATCCGCAACATGGCAAACCCGAACGAGGATGGCCAGCCCTCTCACTACGCCGACCTCTACACAGGTTCCGACGATAACGGCGGCGTCCATATCAATAGCGGTATCCCCAACCACTGGTTTTACCTGCTGGTCAACGGCGGGCAGAATGCCAAGCCAGAGCGGGCATCCGGGACCAATGTAACGAGTATAAGTCTCGCCTCTGCCGAGCAGATTGCCTTCTTGAGCTTCACAGGCCTGCCTGAGACCGCCAACTTCTGCGATGCTCGCAGCGCAACCATTGCCACGGCCACCAGCCTCGGTGTTCAGAACAACACCGCCGACGCCTGGGACGAGGTGGGAGTGGACAGCGCTCTCTGCGGCAGCTGATCTGATGTACGGGCGACCCGGTGGGTCGCCCCGTTCCCCTTCCGACTCATTGACACACCCTCCCCACGCGAGGGCACCCGCAGGGTGCCCCTACGGGGCGCGGTAGATGGCTGTGTAGGTCGTGTTGGGGACGGGTGTCTGGATAGTGTGGGTCGCCGCACCGCCGTCAGACCAGCCTACAAACTCGTAACTAACACCATTGCGCTCCTGGGTAGCAGGGGCTCCGAGCGTCCGGGTGCTTCCGGTTACACCAATAACTGCCTGTGGGGCCACGAGCGGCTGTCCGTCGAGGGTGAGCTGTAACCCAGGCGGGCTTGTCTCGAGCGTGAGGCGTGTACGGCGGGGACGGATGTCGCGCGTCAGAACGCGGGTCAGACCCGAGGAGTCCTTGACCGTCATTTGCACCCGGTAGAACACGTTGGCTGAGGTCTCACCCGTCCGTGGAATCTGGAATGTACCGCGCTTCACACCGTTAAGCGGTCCCAGGAAAGGATGCGTGTGCTCGGCGTGGTGAAAGATCACCGACCAGCTGAAGGCACTTGCGGGTAGGAGACCGTCCTCCTTGTCGGTACCGGTACCGGCGAAGGAGACAGTGGAGCCCGCACTGTAGCGATAACGGTCGGGCCGCGTAATCTTGGCTGTGGGCCGGTTGCTGCCGGAGGTGACACTGATGGTCGTGGTGCTTGAGGCCCCGAGCGGGTCACTCGCACTCAGCTTTGCTGTGTACTGGCCTGCCTGGTAGACGTGGCTGACCGAAGAGCCGGACGCAGCGGGAGTGCCGTCGCCAAAGTCCCAGGTGTAGCTGAGTGAATCGTTGTCGGGATCGCTGCTCGCAAGAGCGCTGAAGTAGACGCGCAGGGGAGCATCACCGGCTGTGGGTCTCGCCCGGATAACGGCTGTAGGGTTGCGGTTGGCTCCGCCGATGTAGGCGATACGGTTGACACTGCCCGTGAAGAACGAGAGGTAATAGAGACTCCCGTCCGGGCCGACCCGCAAATCGACCGGGCCGGGTACATCCGTGGCAAAGTCAAGTGCCCGAGTGTAGTCCTGGGCCGCCAGCCTGCGAATAAAGCCCAGGACGTAGTCTCCAAAGAAATAGCTGTCAGCGTACTCCTGGGGAAACTGGTTTGCCTGGTAGAAGGCTCCACCGGCAATCGATGCCCCGGAGCCGTTGTGGTTGTAGGCGTA
>JACMIX010000442.1 GCA_014380935.1 Gloeobacterales cyanobacterium ES-bin-141
CGAAAGCAGGCAGTAGTTTACGGATGAGACCGCCCTGCACAGCAGCAGAAACAAGGCCGATGAAGGCGAAGATCCCGGCTGAGAGGGCAGGACCCCAGCCGAAGCGGTCGCGCAGGAAAATAGCGAAGACACTGGTAAAGCCTGCAAAGGCAAAGTTGAAGATGAAGAATCCCAACACCAGGCCCCGCACACGCGTATCGCGGGCGAGGGCACCCAGTTGCTTGAAGGGATTGAGGTCCGACAGGCCAAAGGGTCTCCGCTGGTCCGGGCTGAGCGACTCATCGAGAGTAAAGTAGCCCAGGACCGCGTTGAGCAGTGCGAGCGTGCCCGCAAAGAAGACCGGCAGGTTCAAATTGATGCTCGCAAGCGCTCCCCCCAGAGCAGGACCAAGGATAAACCCCAACCCGAAAGCAGCTCCGATAAGACCAAAATTCTTGGTGCGCTCCTCGGCGGTTGAAGTGTCGGCAATGTAGGCCTGGGCCGTGGCGATGACTCCCCCAGTCACCCCATCGATAATCCGCGAGAGAAACAACAGCCACAGACTATTGGCAAGGCCAAACATGAAGTACCCGACAGCGGTCCCCAGGACGCAGAGCAGCAGGACCGGGCGGCGGCCGTAACGGTCCGAGAGCGCACCCAGAACTGGGGTGGCCAGAAACTGGGCAATCGAGAAAGTCGAGGCGAGCAACCCGAGTGTCAGAGCGTCCGAACGGTAGCGCTCCACCAGGAACGGCAGGACCGGAAAGAGAATGCTCGACCCGATCATATCGATGAAGATGGTCAGGAAGATAAAAACCAGGGGTGAGACTGGCAAGCCGAGGATGGAGCGGGCGGGCATATGGTGCGGTGGACCTTAGCGAGAGCTTATCAGAGGGCAGTTGACAGAGGGCATGCTTCTCACTCTCGGGCATCCAGGTGCGTAAGCTTCGCTTTGAGGTCGACGTCTTCGCGCAAGACGATGGTTTCAAGATTGGAAAGGCGTTCTTCCAGTTGCTTCGCGCGGCGGTCAACAAGTGAAGAAGCCTGGTCGGACCGGGTAGAAGGCAGTTGCCAGATCTTCCAGGTAGCCGTCGCGGCGGCGGCAAGTACGCCCAGGGGAATGAGAGCACCACTACCGGCGAGGGCCGTGAGCGGAATTGATATGGCCATCATGCCCGTGGCACAACCCCAGACGATAAAACTTGCTTTAACACGGGTATTCTCGTCCCCACCGGTCAGCTCCCGACGCAACGACATTGGCCTCTCCTGCTGAGTATCGTCCCTACACTATAGGCTTCTCGCAGTCTGAGATGTCACCGGAGTCCCTCTCCAAAAACGACAACGGCTTCAGTCTCTAAAAGCTGAAAAAATTATGCAAACGGCCAATGTGGACGGGTAGCAAGAACTGGGTCCGGGGGTAGGCTAAGAGGAGTAAACATGATTGGTGCAGTTTGCCCGGTCTATTTGCTTGTCCATGCACCACAGCTCTGGAGGTACGATGATTGCTCCTGCTCTTCCTTCTGATGAATCAAGCCGTCTGGAAGCTCTGCACGGCTATGAAATATTAGATACAGCCTCTGAGGAAGTGTTCGAGCGCATCACTACCATGGCTGCCCGCCTCTTCGATGTACCTATCGCAGTCATAAGCCTGGTAGACACCAACCGACAATGGTTTAAGTCCTGCTATGGACTTGATGCCGACCAGACCGACCGCAAAGTGGCTTTTTGTGCCCACGCCATCCTGTCTCCTAAAACGCTCGTGGTTCCCGATGCCCGGCTTGACATTCGCTTTGCCAATAACCCGCTGGTGACAGGCGAGCCGCACATCCGCTTTTACGCCGGGGCGCTCCTGCGCACCCAGGACGGGCGTAATATCGGCACACTTTGTCTCATCGACCACAGACCCCGTTCTTTTTCAGCCGGGCAGCAGGCCCACCTCGAAGACATGGCCCAGATTACAATGCACCAGATCGAGTTGCGGCTGGTGGCCCAGAAGCTCGTCGAGGCGAAGCAGGCGTTAAGGCAAGCGCACGATGAGTTGGAGACGCGGGTCGCCGAGAGGACTGTCGAACTCGCCAGGGTCAATAGAGCCCTGCAAGATGAGATGCTTGAGCGTAAGCAGGCAGAGAAGATGTTACTGGTGCTTAACCAGAGTCATGTAAACGAATCCTGACCTCGACGGGCACCGTCAAGTAGTACCGCTGCCAGGATAACCAGCCCCAGGACAATTTTTTGCAGGTAAGGGTCTATTCCAGCCAGGTTGAGACCGTTATTGAGGGTGCCAATGAAAAGTGCACCCAACAGACTCCCCAGCACACCTCCCTTGCCGCCGCTGAGACTGGTGCCGCCCACTACTACCGCGGCAATGACGTCCAGTTCGTACAACTGACCGCTGTTGGGCAACCCTGCACCCAGCCTGGCTGCGAGTACTGCCCCTGCAAGCCCGACCAGCAGACCATTGATGAGATAGACCGCAAGCAATACCTCGCGCACAGCTACCCCGGCAAGCCAGCTTGCCTCCGGGTTCCCGCCAACCGCGTAGACCTGCCGTCCGAAGACCGTGCGGCTGAGTAGAAAATGACCCGCCGCAACGATAACAACCATGAGCACGACCGGTAGAGGCACAATGCCAATCAGGGCCTGTCCCCAGAAGTTGAAGTCTGGCGGCAAACCACCCACGGACCTCCCGCCCGTCCACAAAAAAGCGAGTCCTCGGGCAATGGTGAGTCCGGCCAGGGTAACGACGAAGGGGGCCACCCGGAAGTAGGCCACCAGCAAGCCGGTCAATCCCCCTGCTACAACCCCCACGGCGATAGCGGTAGCAAGACCAGGGAAAGCGCCCGCCCCCGAGGCCGTCGCCGCTGCAACCCCAGCCAGGGCGACTACCGAGCCAATCGACAAATCAATCCCGCCGGTCAGAATCACCAGGGTCATCCCCACGGCCAGGATGCCGGTGATTGCTGTTTGCAGCGAGATGTTGATCACGTTCTCGATACTCAAAAAGCCCGGTGCAATCAGGCTGAAGACGACTACTTCAATGCAGATGGCAAGAGCCGGACCGTAAATCGTCTTGTGGGCAAACCATTCACGCACAGAGCTCAGAAACGAGCCGGACCGGGATGATTTTTTGGGGGTACTGTCTTCGATAACAATGCTCCGCCGGGTCGCTCTCCAGGGTAGTACGTGCCGGAGCCCGCCGACGTGTCGGCTTAAAATTCGTAGACGCGGTTCTGGATGCGCAGACGAATAGGGGCTGCCTGACCCGTGGCATCGACTTTGGCATCGACCAGGACACTGGTAGCGTGCTGCTGCAAGTCACGCTCGATCACCGTACGCTGGTCTTCTGGAATGTAGTAGGTTTCGATACCGTAAACAAGGCGGCCCGAACGCAGACGACCTTTAATAGCGACGTGATTGCTATCCAGATCAGGCCGCTCCAGGTCCACCCGTACAGGTTTCCAGGCAGCCTCAGCAGTCTCGGGTACTTCCAGAACGACATAAAGAGACTGTCCCTCGGATACGGAGGTGGGGTAGCCCGGCAGGCGACTCGGAGTCGAAATGTCGTAACCGAGAGTCACGTAATAACCGCGCAGCGGATCGAAGGGATCAACTGGAGAGGTCTTGAGCGTGACTTCACGCCCACTCATGAATACCCAGTTCTGCTGAGCGGGGCCGATAACCAGGAGGATCGTCTGGAAAACCAGGGCGGCTAGAAAGAGGCCCAGACCTGGGGTTAGCACGGGCAAAGGTCGAGTCTTAAGCATTGTTGACCTCTCGGCTCAGATACTTTTCAAACCAGATCGCCACGCCAATTACCGCAGCTCCAACCGCAACAAAGGCCGCAGACTTGAGCAGAAGGCCCGTGTCGTACTCGAAAAAGCGGCTGAGGGCAATCCAGGCGCACAGGCCGCTACCTAGAAGGAAGGAACGGCGCTCCGAGTGTGCCAGTCCTAACCAGAGCAAGTAAGCAGCCGGAGCTAGAAGTGCTACGTTCACCCACAAAACCGCCAGTCCGACCGGCAAGGGAATGCCTGCCGGTAACAGTACGCCAACGCTGCAAAGGGCCATGGCCGCGACCTGCCACAGCCCTTTTGTATCAGTCCTCTGTCGGATGACCCAGATTGTTCCGGGTATCGCCGTCACCAGAAGCGATACTACAACCGGCTGGGTGAAAAATAGACCCCAGGCCGAACCATCATCGGTCAGCATTTGCGCCACGGGCCAGAACGAAAAACAGTAGCCGACTGCCGTGACAGTCCAGAAAGCAATCTGCCGGTTGAGGGGACGGGCCAGGCTTTGGGTTGATCGGGGCACTGAAGCGTAAGCCCAAAGCCAGAAGCTGGCGAGCAACACAAGGACAGCCAACAGCACGAAGCCAGTGTCCTTGTTCAAAAACACCACTGCGCCTTCAAAGATTGTGCAGACTGCAAAGGCCGGACCAAGCAATTGCAGAAACCTATCCGAGCGAAGTCGGTAGGCAAGGGGCACGAACAACAAAAGCCCGAGCCAGGGGACAAGCGCAATATTTACAGAACTTTCCCAAATCAAATACCCTGCCACGGTCACGATCAAAGCCAGCACGCCATTCGGCAAGCTCGGGAGAGCATAGGCGACGGCCAGAACGCCTACACCCCATAGCAGCAGGGCCTGGTAAAGCTCCCCTTGCAACTGAAAGATCTGGCCGAATAAACCGATGTTGGCACCGTAGATAAGCGAGCCGAGCAAGATAAGGCTGTGGCCGAGAGCCGACTGCGCACGCACCCGCCACAGGTAAAACCCATAACCCTGCGTTCCCCACATTGCACCCAGTAGCAAAGTGACTTTCGCACCCGTTGGGATAGCTTGCCAGTTCGCGGCCACGAAGCTGATCACCCCGCACCCGATTAGGAGGGCTCCAAAAAACAGCAAGCCGCTCAAGAAGCTGCGTTTGGTGGGATTGGTAACTGCCTGGAGATTGTAGAGATTGTCGAGGGCTCGTTCCTGCGACTCGTCGATCAGCCCGCGGCTACGCCAGAGAAGCAGTTCTTGCTTGAGGACCCGGCGAAAGCGCATTGACTCGGAAGGAGATGGCTCCATGGAAAGTACCGAATTGGGATGGGGCGTCTTATGTGTATAGTTCCTCCAGCCAGGGGTTATGCACCAGTCTTTAAGAGCGTCTGTCGGTCGGATCGTGCGATTTGGTGCAGGGGTAAGTAACAATTCTGTAGAATAAGGCGACAAGAAAGCGCGATTCTTCCTGGAGATCCGAGCGATGATCAAAGCCTACGCCGCCCACGAACCTGGTGGAGAGTTGAAGCCCTTCGAGTACGACCCAGGCCCCCTCGGCGACGAAGAGGTGGAGATCCAGGTTGAGTATTGCGGTATCTGTCACAGTGACCTGAGTATGCTCGACAACGAGTGGGGTATGACTACCTACCCGTTTGTTCCCGGTCACGAGGTTGTGGGTACGGTCTCAGCTCTGGGTAAGGACGTCAAGAAACCGCTTGAGGTTGGACAGCGGGTTGGTCTGGGTTGGTATTCTCGCTCGTGCATGGTCTGCGAGTGGTGCATGTCGGGAGACCACAACCTCTGTCTGACTGCCGAGAGCACGATTGTCGGCCGTTACGGCGCTTTTGCCGACCGCGTACGCGCCCACGAAGGTTGGGTCATTCCTCTGCCCGACGATGTTAATCCGGCCATGGTCGGTCCACTCTTCTGCGGTGGCATCACCGTCTTCAACCCGATCGTCCAACTTGATATCAAACCAACCGACCGCGTCGGCGTCATCGGTATTGGCGGACTCGGCCACATGGCGTTGCGCTTCTTGCATGCCTGGGGATGCGATGTCACTGCTTTCTCCTCAAGCCCCGACAAAGAGGCAGAAGCCAGAGAACTGGGCGCAAACCACTTCGTCAATTCCCGCGACCCCGAGGCCCTCAAAGCAGTCGCCAACTCATTCGACCTGATTCTCTCCACGGTCAGTGCCGA
This sequence comes from Gloeobacterales cyanobacterium ES-bin-141, assembly GCA_014380935.1. Taxonomy (GTDB): domain Bacteria; phylum Cyanobacteriota; class Cyanobacteriia; order Gloeobacterales; family Gloeobacteraceae; genus JACMIX01. Next base: position 5,947 of record JACMIX010000442.1, read on the forward strand.
CCTCGACTGGGATGCCTACATCGGCGTTTTGCGACCCAGGGGACGGCTGCACCTGGTCGGTGTGACTCCCAGCCCGGTGTCAAGCCAGCTCTACCCAATGCTCGTGGGTCAGAAATCAATCTCCTCGAGCCCTGCGGGCAGTCCTACAACCACTACCCGGATGCTCGATTTTGTCGCTCGTCACGGAATCGAACCGATTACCGAGATGTTTCCCTTCGAGCAGGTCAACGAGGCCATGGACAAACTGCGCAACGGTAAGCCCCGCTACCGCATTGTGCTCAAGCACCAGTAAGGACTGCAACCCCACAATGAAATCGTCGGGCTGATAAAATCTGCGCGGAAGTTCCGTCCTACAAGTTCGCCAGACCCATTGCCCGACTGAGAATTTTGCGGGCGTCAAAGGGTCGGTGTTGCTCTGCGAGTCGCCCCCCGTGCAAAATCAGCATCCGTTCCGACAACTGCATCAACTCGGGCAATTCGGAGGAGATGACCAGGATAGCGGTTCCCTGCTCGGCCAGGGCACGGATGAGCCGGTAGATCTCGGCCTTTGCCTGGATATCGACTCCCCGTGTGGGTTCATCAAAAATTAGCACCCGGCACTCGGCAAGCAGCCAGCGGGCAATGAGCGCCTTTTGCTGGTTGCCTCCACTCAGGGCACGGATGGCGACATCCTGTGAGCGACATTTAAGCCGTGTCTGCTCGATTCCCCGGGCACAAACGCGCTTCTCATCTCGGCGGTGTACGATTCCCCAGCGCGCGCGCCGACCGAGGCTGCCGAGGGCAATGTTTTCGCGTACGGCCCGCTCCGGAATTAGACTGTGGCGCTTGCGGTCTTCACCCAGAAGACCGATCCCCAACTTGATCGCCGCCCGAGGTGAAGTGGGAGCAATCTTGTTCCCAGCTAGGGTTATCTCACCCGCCTCGATGGGTTGAGCCCCGAACAGGGCGCGGGCAAGCCGGGAACGCCCCGACCCCGCAAGACCCATCAAACCAACGATCTCGCCCGGACAGAGTTCAAAACTAATATTGCGCAAGGGACCCGCTGCAAGCTGGCGTACGGTCAGAATGGGCGTCCGTGTCCCGCTCCCGGTTCCGGTCGGTGCCAGGTCCAGTTGCTTGCCCACCATGCGGTGAATAATCTCTGAGAGGGTTATCTCATTCACGGGTGTCGTACAAACGCGTCTACCATCGCGTAGAACACTGACTCGGTCACACAGGGCAAAGACTTCTTCAAGCCGGTGAGAGATATAGATGACCGCCGTGCCCTCAGTCCGGATGCGTCGTAGGACGGCGAAGAGTTGCTCGGTCTGCTGGGCTGTCAGGGCCGCGGTCGGTTCGTCGAGGATGAGCAGGCGAGTTCTACGGCGTAGGGCGCGGGCCGTCTCGACCATCTGCTGCTGCGGCAGGCTGAGGGTACGGACGGGCAGGGCGGGATCGATTGCTTGCCCGAGGCGCTCGAGGACCTCGCGGGCAGTCGCGTCGATGCGCCGGAAGTCCACCGGGCTCCACCAGGCTACCGGTTCTCCAAGGCAGATATTCTCCGCTACTGATAGCTCTGCCACGAGAGCTAGCTCCTGATGGATCATGGCGATCCCCAGACCCTGCGCCACGCGCGGTGATGTGAGGTGCACAGGCTCTCCCCGCCAGTTAACTTCACCACTATCCGGGCTGAGAGCACCACAGAGAATCCGCATCAGAGTTGACTTCCCGGCCCCGTTTTCGCCCACGAGCGCATGGATCTCGCCTGCTTCGACGGCAAAATCCACCCCATCGAGGACTTTAACCGTCCCGAAGCGGCGTGTGATTTTTTGCAGTACCAGAAGTGTCATCGGGTTGGTCCTTACGATGCAGCCTTGAGCGATGCCTTATCCACCATTTGTACCTGTACCGGAATGACGGCAGGTACAGAGTCCTTCGCCAGGTGTCGGGCTATGGTATCGATGGTTTGCTTACCAATCTGGTAAGGGTCTTGGGCGACATCGGCGGTGAGCGGGCTGGTACCCTTGCTAATCAGGGTGCGGGCTTCTTCGGAGGCATCGTAGCCCACGACGATGATTCCCTTGCGTCCCGCCGCTTCGATTGCAGCCACCGCTCCCAGGGCTGACTCGTCATTGATGGCGAAGATGGCATCGAGGTTCGGTCGGGACTGTAGAAGGTCCTCGGTTGCTTTGAGAGCGCGGTCACGCACGCCGTCCCCGTTCAACCTGGCAACCAGGTTGATGTTCGGGTACTTCGAGAGCGCACTCTCAAAGCCCTGAACTCGCTCGATGACTGATTGAATCGTCGGCTGATCGATGACTGCAACCTGACCTTTGCCACTCAGTTTTTTGGCGATGTATTCACCTGCAAGCCTCCCCCCGGCCACATTATCCGAGGCGATATGGGCAACGACCTGACTATCATTGGCGCGGATGTCGGCTGTGAAAACAGGAATACCGGCGGCATTTGCACGGGCGATGGCGGGACTGATCCCCTGAGAGTCGGCCGGACAGACAACAATGGCCGCAACTTTCTGAACGGTATAGTTCTCGAGCTGACTTTGCTGACGGGCAAGGTCAAATTCACCCGCATCGACACGCAGGTCGAGACCGCGTTTGGCCGCCTCATCGCGCAGCCCTTTCTCCAGATCCCGGTAGAATGAATCCTGGCGGGTCAGTAGTGATACTCCCACCACGGTGCGCTCAGCCGTCTGGCCGCAACCCACCATACACAAGACCAGGAATCCTACCAGCCAGCGCCAGGCCACCTGCACACCCTAATTCTGTTCACTGACAATCATACGGGCAGGATTGGCATCCGGGAGCGAGCCGGGCGCCAGACACATCCATGTGAGGGGCTCCTGCCGTAGCTTGTCTTTTTCCGGTCGCAAGTCTCAGCTGTAAAAGACTGTCGCACGCATCATGACTCCCTGGATAAAAAGGTGTTGCCGTCACTTTCGAGGGCTGCTCGGTCCCATCGTGCCAGATTAGCAGCCGCATCGTATGTACTCTGCAGGAAAGCAAGCAGAACCGCATCTGGGTCATCCGCCTGTCTCACTGCCTCATAGGGAAGGATGAACTCTCCCATCTGCTGACTATAAAACGCTGCTTCAGGCTGAACCGCATAGTCCTTGAAACCCTCTGGTATCGGGTACGCGTAGGAGTAGAAAACCGGCTCTACCGACGCGTTGCCGGGCCAGAAGCCGCAGCTGCTCACTTCATGTGAGTAGGCTTCCCGCGTGACCCAATCGGCCATGTTGGGAACACCGCCCGGATGTTCGGGGGCAACTCTACTGGAGAACCGCGTTACAGCCAGGTCAAAGCTGCCCCAGAAGAAGTGGACGGGGCTGGATTTGCCGACGAAACCGGCCCGAAATATTTTCATCACCCGGTCGGCCTGTACGATCACACGCCAGAACCGCTGCGCATACTCCGGGTCGTACGCGGCATGATCGTTGTCCCGGTCGAAGGGGACCGGCTCCGCCACTTCCTGCGGTGTTGTCCAGATCCGAACCTGGATGCCCATTGAACTGAGGGTACTTATCAACGCCTCGTAAAAATCTGCTACAGAACGAGGTGCCAGAGGAATGGTTCTGGTGATACCGTCACTGGTTTCAATACATAGCTGGTGAGCAACAAAGTCGAAGCGAATCTCGAAGATGCGCGTCCCGTAGGGGATCGCGGAGGTCGTGAGCCCACGCGGTGTGACATAGAGTGTGGAGTGCCACCAGTGGTTGATTTGGGGGGCGAGGGCAAGCCGGATTTTACCCACGACTTGAGTCCACAGGTGCAGCGTGGCGTAGGTGTCCTGCCACTCTGAAAAAGACAAACTCGGCCAAACGTCGATAGACGTGCTTTGAGCGGGTGCTGCCACGGTAAAACCTCCATTTTAGATTGCGAGCGGAACCTCCCGGCTCCATGGTCTTCTGCTGCCACTATCCGGTCAACCCAGGACAGCCTGTCTGTAAAATTCCTCCAGGGCCGCGACGCAGGTCGGCTCCTCAAAGAGACGGTCCAGCCGTTGGTGTGTCTCACGAATAACCTGCTCACGCCAGGACGGGTCTTGTCCCAGCCGCACGGCAATGTCGATATAGGCGTTCTCGTCCCGGGCTATTGTTTCGTCTATCCCCAGCACCCGCAGCATGGCCGAGGCGTGGCAGCCCCGCATGAATGCTCCCGGACACGTCACAACCGGTAGGCCGCAGGCCAGGGCCTCCAGCGTCGTGTTTCCCCCAGACCAACCCAGCGTGTCCAGGAAAATGTCCGCAATCAGGTTCAAGTTGAAATACTCTTCCTGAGTCTGTTGCGTTAACAGAATACAGTAGTCCTCGCTTTCAAGACCCACCAGGGCAAAGGCGCGTTTGAGGCGCTCCCTGAACGTGGCGGTCGTGCCTGTACCGGGATGAGAGATGAAGGCGAACTGTGAGTGAGGAACCCGTTGCGCGATAGCGGGAAAGATGCCATCGAATTGCGGCAAGTATTTAAACAGCGATTGGCACGACAGGTAAATAACAGCATCGTCTCTCAGCCTAAAATCCCGGCGGTCCCTGGTCCGCTCCGGCACTTCCGGTCTGGGGTAGCAGATGCTAATTTTTGGCAGGCGGACCAGACGCTCTAAATAGTAGCGCTGCGCGTCCCCCGGCTCCATCTCATCGCTAGTGAGAAAGTAATCGACAGTCGGCAGGCCCGTAGTGACCGGATGCCCCCAGGCAGCACACTGCACCGGCGCGAGGCGCAACCCGACCATCTGTGCCATCTGGGGGTCCATGCCCACATCGGTAAAAACCAGAACGTGCAACTGGTCGGCAACAACTTGTGTACAGACCGATTCGAGCGCGGGGATGTGGTGAAAACGGTCGCTGTTGTGACGCCACTGTTCGGTGAACTGATCCACCAGGTCGCCCGTGTAGTAAGTGTACACCTCGAAGTCGGCCTGGTTGTGGTTCCTAACCCAGCCCAGGAACAGTTTGCTGATCGTGTGCCCGCGGAAGTGTGAGGAGACATAACCGACTCGGATGCGCTCACC
>JACMIX010000056.1 GCA_014380935.1 Gloeobacterales cyanobacterium ES-bin-141
GACCGTGACAGCCAAGACATTCTTGCCCCCGGTGGACTCTATCGAGCGCCGCTGGTGGGTAGTCGATGCCCAGGGGCAGCATCTGGGGAGGATGGCCACTGTCGTTGCCAATCTCCTACGGGGCAAACACCGTCCCGACTTCACCCCGCACCTCGACACCGGGGACTTCGTTATCGTGATCAACTGCGAAAAAGTTGAAGTGACCGGCAAAAAACCATTTCAGAAACTGTACCGTCGCACCTCAGGTCGGCCGGGCAGTATGAAGACCGAGACCTTTGCCAAGCTCCAGGTCCGTTTACCCGAGCGCATCGTGGAGAAGGCAGTCCGGGGTATGATCCCCCACACCCGTCTTGGCCGCGCCCAGTACACCAAGCTCAAAGTCTACAAGGGTGCTAATCATCCCCATCAGGCCCAAAAGCCCGAGGTTTATCAACTGAGCCCGGCGACTGGAGGTAACTCGTGATTCAAGCAGCTGTTTACTGGGGCACAGGTCGTCGCAAAGAGGCGGTTGCCCGCGTCCGTCTCACTCCCGGCACAGGCCAGCTCATTATCAATGGCCGGTCGGGTGACGAGTACTTGCAGTTTCGGCAAAACCTGATTGGTTTTGCCAAGTCTCCCCTCGAGACGCTGGGCCTTGAGACCCAGTACGACATCCTGGTCAATGCCAACGGAGGCGGTGTCGCGGGTCAGGCCGGGGCCATTCGGATGGGTGTAGCACGGGCGCTGTGCGAACTCGCACCGGAAAATCGCAAGCCGCTCAAAGTCGAGGGCTATCTGCGCCGTGACCCACGTGCCAAGGAGCGCCGCAAGTACGGCCTCAAGAAGGCGCGCAAGGCACCTCAATTCTCGAAACGTTAAAATAGAGGCAGCCAGTCCGGCTGGAGGAAACGATGCCCAAAGACAATATCCATCCCCGTTATCTGGAGACGAAGATCGTCTGCGGATGCGGTACCGAGTACCCGACCCGCTCTACCAAGACAGGCGTCATCACTACGGAAATCTGCTCCAACTGCCACCCCTTCTTTACGGGGCAGCAAAAGATCGTGGACGCCGAGGGACGGGTAGACCGCTTCCTCAAAAAGTACGGCAACGTCCAGGTCAAGTCCAAGCGTTAACATCCCTGAGCCCTGCCATGCGTTTTCTATTGCCATTTCATTAGCAGTCCTGCTCGGTTGAGTACCGTGACGGCTAATTTTTGATCGCAGGAGGAAACCCATGGCAAGCCCACTTTTAATGGTTGAGAAGCTCGAAGACACCGAGCGGACCTACAACGATCTGACCCAACGCCTGAGCGATCCCGAGCTGCTGAACGATGCGCGCGAAATGTTGCGCATCGTTCGCATGCGTGCGGACCTCGAGCGGACCGTGGATGCTTACCATCAGTGGCAGGAGCTGATCGAGGAGCAAAAGGTGGTCCGCCAGATGATGCGCGAGGAGCAGGACCCGGAGTTGCGCGAACTGGCCGAACTTGAGTTACAAGAACTCGAGGGCCGTATCGCCGGGATCGAGGAGCAGATTACCCTGCTGCTGTTGCCGCGCGACCCCAACGACGAAAAGAACATCATGCTGGAGGTGAGAGCCGGGGCAGGTGGAGACGAGGCGGCCATTTTTGCCGGTGACCTGGTTCGCATGTACGCCCGCTACGCCGAGAATCAGGGCTGGAGCGTCAAGCTGCTGAGCGAGTCGGTGGCGGATATGGGCGGGTCCAAAGAGGCGATCCTCGAAATCAAGGGTGATAGCGTCTACTCCAAGCTCAAGTTCGAGGCAGGCGTCCATCGCGTTCAGCGCGTACCGGTAACTGAGACTCAGGGCCGGATCCATACCTCCACCGCCACGGTGGCAATCATGCCCGAGGTCGAAGAGGTCGATGTCGAGATCAGTCCGAATGACATTGAGATCACGACGGCACGTTCGGGCGGTGCAGGCGGCCAGAACGTCAACAAGGTCGAGACCGCCGTTCACCTCGTCCACAAACCCTCAGGTATACACATCCACTGCACCGAGGAGCGCTCACAGTTGCAAAACAAGGCCCGGGCCATGCAGATCTTGCGGGCCAAGCTCTACGAAATTAAGCTGCGCGAGCAGCAGAGCACAGTCTCCGACTTACGTCGCTCCCAGGTGGGGACAGGTGACCGCTCTGAAAAGATCCGCACCTACAACTTCAAAGACAACCGCGTAACCGATCATCGCCTCGGCCAGAACTTCACGCTCACCGCCGCCATCGAGGGCGACATCGAGCCGCTCATCCAGGCAGCCATCGCTGCGGATCAACGCGAGCAACTCGCGGCCCTGGCCCGTAGCTGAGATGAATCTACCAATTGTTCCCCCGGCACCAAGCGGGTTCCGGTCCGGCTTCGCCACTGTCCTCGGCCGTCCCAACGTCGGTAAGTCCACACTCGTCAACCGGCTGATCGGGGAAAAAGTTGCGATCACCTCTCCGACCGCCCAGACGACCCGCAACCGCCTGCGCGGCATCCTCACCAGACCCGAGGCACAGCTCATTCTGGTAGACACGCCGGGCATACACAAGCCTCACCATAAGCTCGGCGAGGTTCTGGTCCACAACGCCCGCACGGCATTCTCATCGGCGGATGGGGTGTTGTTAATCGTGGATGGGTCTGTACCGGCGGGCACTGGGGATCAATTCATTGCCGATAGTCTGCGGGATATTCAGGTTCCTCAGTGGCTCGTGCTCAACAAAGTGGATTTGCGCCCTGCAAAGTTCGCCGCCGAAATCCGTGCAAGCTATGACAGGCTCCTCCCGAGAGCCGTACCACTCGAAGTCTCAGCCCTGAACGGGAGTGGCGTGGAAGACCTGCTCACAAGCGTCATGTCCCACCTGCCGGAAGGTCCCTACTACTACCCACCGGACCTGTTTACAGACCAGCCCGAGCGGTTCATCATGGGTGAGCTGATCCGCGAACAAATCCTGCGCGCGACACGCGAGGAGGTACCGCACTCGGTGGCCGTGATCATCGAGCGGGTCGAAGAAGGTGAGCACCTTACCCGTGTCCTCGCCACCATCCTGGTCGAACGCGATACTCAAAAGGCTATCTTGATCGGCAAGCAGGGACAGATGCTCAAGCACATCGGTACCGAGTCCCGTCTTGCCATGCAAAAGCTGCTCAGCGGCAAGGTATACCTGGAAATATTTATCAAGGTGAGGACCCGCTGGCGACAATCAGAATCGATGCTACGTGAACTCGGCTACCGGCGCGAGGACTGACCCTTACGGTCTCGGAGTCCATTTACCGTTCACCAGTTACGCTAGATAAACCCCAGTTGCTCGGAGCCCATGAGCGAGAAAGAATTCCGCAAAATCCTGGTCGATAACCGCAAAGCCCGTTTCGAGTTCGAGATTCTCGAAGTCTACTCGGCAGGTATCTCGCTAGTCGGCAGCGAGGTCAAAGCCATCCGAGCCGGACGGGCTAACCTGCTCGACGGCTTTGCCCGCATCGAGCGGGGTGAGGTGTTGCTCTACGGCATGCATGTCTCGCCCCTGCACACAGTCGGCTACTTTGCCCACGACCCGACCCGCACCCGCAAACTGCTGCTCAACCGCCGCGAGATCAACAAACTAACCGGTCGCGTCGAGGAGAAGGGCCTCACCCTGGTCCCGCTCAAACTCTACCTGGAGAAAAGCTGGATCAAAGTAGACATTGGTCTCGCCCGAGGCAAGAAACTCTACGACAAACGCGAAGACATCAAAAAGCGCGAAACCAACCGCGAGATGGAACGGGCGATGAAGCGCTGAGACAGACCGTACTCAATAAGCTGTCAAGTTGAAGTTGGAGTAGAGTTGCTTAATTTAGTTAAATATAGTTTGCAGACTAGTATCTGCTCTTGACACTTAGAGTTTCTTATAGTTGATGAAGAGCACATTATAGAAGGCTCTATCTGTGGTCTAAAAGGCTTTATGGTCCGATGTGCTTCATTAGGCCCTACCGATACTTCCGGAGACGCTTGACCAAAAGGATCTCTCAGGTGTAAGCCCCCGATGACCTCAAGTGGTAGATCTATTAAGAAGTAATGCGCTTATCACTAATCCCTGAATCCGAGACGTGAATCCTTACGTATAAACAATGAACACATAACAAACACATTAAGGAATAGACCATGAGACGATTAGCTTTGATGTTGTCACTCTTACTAACAGTCTCCTCAACACCCATGGTGCTCGCGCAGCCCACGGGTGATATCGAATCTTTGCTAGCGACAGCAGCGCGTGAGTCAGGACGACCCAGCTATTCCCCGCAGACGGCTGTCAAGTTCAAGGCCAGCGACAACGTCTTCGTTAATAGCGCCCTGGCCATCGACTTCACGCCCCGGAACGCGAGTGTGACCTTGCCCATGTACCGGGGCCTCGCCCCTGACGGCACGTCCGTCTATTACATCATCACCGAGGCCTCCGACTTCGACACGGCCCGAGCGCTCGGCGTCAATTACGCACCCAAGATGAGACACATCACCGCCGCCGAGGGTGGGCAGGCAGTCACGATTGAGGGCGGCCTGATGAAGTTTCGGGGAGTGATCAACTTCGCGCCGGTTCGCCAGGTCGTTGGCGGCTCGCCCAATGCCTTCCCACCAGTGGTGGCCAAGCCGGGCGCGATAGCCGATGCCGAGTGGTCTTCTGCGGTCATACTGCCCAGCGGAGTCGTCCTGAATGCACAGCTGATCGCCAACGCCAGCGGAACGCACGACAGGTTGAAGACGATGGACATGGCCAAGCGGACTGTGACCCTGGCACTCCTGGACGGCATGCAGGACGGCAAGCCGCTCTACTACCACCTGGTCACGGACGTCTCGGCCGAAGTCCCGGCGGTGCTGGAGAACGGCGTCTATGCGCCGCGGCTGGCGAAGCTCCCGAGCTTTGGTCAGAGCCGACCGAACGACCGGTCCGCACTCCTGGGCTTCTCCCCTACCCTGAATGGTCCGCTCGAGCCCGGCAAAGGCACAGAGCAGGGATTCGCGTCCTCCATCGCCAACAATGGAATCGATCCGGTCAACGTCTTTCCGATCGAGCCGAACAACGACAACCGTGCACAGGATAACAACTACAGTCCAATGTGGGACGCGCACGTGAGCCAGTGGACGGCAGCGGCTGTGCAGGCCAACAAGGTGCGTCGGATCAATTCCTTCGCCGATCTGATGAGCTTGGTGCGGGCCGGCGATGTGGAGAGCGCCGCGATCAACCCGCCGGGTCCCGGCAACGCCTTCGTCGCTGGCCTGAGGCCGACCAAGGCAGTCATCAACTGCCCGGTCATCGCCCATCCTACTGTCTCGCGAGAGGCCTCGATCCCTCTGTGAGCGGCAGCCAGGGAGTTCTTCGTCGGTCCGGGGTGCTCTGTTCTTTGCTGTTGGTAGCGAAGGGTGCGAAGTGAGGCCCCGACTGAGCCTTGGGGAATGCGTTAGACTCAGTTTTCCCTAAGGCAGCCTGTTGTGATTTCTATTCCCGTTGCCCTGAATACACCCTACGAGGTCCGCATCGAAGCGGGGGGCCTTGACCAGCTCGGGCAGTATCTTGCCGAGCGGGGTAAGGTTGGTCGCGTCCTGGTTGTCAGTAATCCGGTTATTCTGCGCCACTACGGTGAGCGGGTTGTGAGGTCGCTTGAGGCAAGTGGTTTCAAAGTTGCTACCTGCACCGCTGCGGCTGGGGAACGCTACAAGACCCTGCGTTCGGTCGAGAAGATTTACGCCGCGGCCCTCGCCCACCGGCTCGAACGCTCCTCACTCGTCGTTGCCCTCGGAGGGGGAGTGGTCGGAGACATGGCCGGATTTGCGGCGAGTACCTGGTTACGTGGCATACGGGTTGCTCAGGTTCCGACGACGTTGCTTGCCATGGTCGATGCTGCCATCGGTGGCAAGACAGGCGTGAACCACCCGCTTGGCAAGAACCTGATTGGGACCTTTCACCAGCCAACCCTCGTGCTCATCGACCCGCAAGTCCTTGCTACTCTGCCCGGACGTGAAAGGCGTTCCGCCATGGCCGAAGTGATCAAGTACGGCGTGATCTGGGATCATCAATTGTTTACGCAGCTTGAGGACGTGGAAGACCTGGAGCGCCTCAGGCCGGAGATGCTTATTGAGGTATTGGAGCGCTCCTGCCGGGCCAAGGCCGAGGTCGTTGCCCGAGACGAGCGCGAGGGGGGACTGCGGGCTA
>JACMIX010000443.1 GCA_014380935.1 Gloeobacterales cyanobacterium ES-bin-141
AAGTCGAAGAACTTGACAAAAGCGAACGTGCCAATCAGCGATACCGGGATGGTAATGGCTGGGATAAGTGTGCTCTTCCAGTCCTGCAAGAAGATGAACATGACCAGTATCACGAGCAGGACCGCCTCAAGCAGCGTCTTGATGACCTCGCTAATCGATTCCTGCACAAAGTCGGTCGTGTCGAAGGCTACCCGGTACTTCACGCCGGGTGGGAAGCTCTTGGACAACCTGGCAAGCTCAGCCTTGACGCCGTTGCCGACATCGAGGGCGTTGGCACCGGGCACCGGGAAGATACCCAGACCCACCCCGTCCTGGCCGCGGAAGCGCAGGAAGGTGCCGTAGTTCTCAGCTCCCAACTCGGCCCGGCCTACGTCTTTGAGTCTGACCAGAGAACCGTCCGGATTGGTCCTCAGCACCAGGTCCGCAAATTCGCCCGCCTCTGCGAGACGGCCCAGGACCCTCAGACCCACCTGAAAGGTCTGGCTGTCGGCAATGGGCGGTTGGCCGATTTGCCCAGCACCGACCTGCACGTTTTGCTCGTTGACGGCACTGACCACATCCTGGGCGGAGAGGCCGCGGGCCGCGAGCCGGTTCGGGTCAAGCCACAGGCGCATTGAATAGCGCCGCTCGCCGAAGATGCGGACGTTGTTGACGCCCGGCACGCGCTTGAGAGCGTCCACCAGATACAAATCGGCGTAGTTGCTCAAAAACGTGCTGTCGTACTGGTCTTTATCCGGGTACAAGCCGATGCCCAGTAGGGGCGTGCCCGTCTCCTTGCTGACGGTGACACCCGTTTGCTGGACGAGGCTCGGTAGTTGCGAGAGCACCGACGAGATGCGGTTCTGCACGTCTACCGCGGCAATGTCCTTGTTCTTACCCAGCTCGAAGGTGATGGTAATCGTGCTGACCCCCGAGTCGCTGGAGTTGGAGGTGATGTAGCGCGACCCCTCGACACCGTTGATTTGCCGCTCGAGCAGGTTGGTGACCGTCTCCTCGACGACCTGTGCTGAGGCACCGACATAGACCGCCGTGACGGTTACCTGCGGTGGGCTTATATCCGGGTACTGGGCGATTGGCAGGGTCGGGATGCTGACTGCGCCGACCAGGATAATGATGATCGCGCACACCCCGGCGAAGATCGGTCTGCGGATGAAAAAATCCACGAACATAAGTCGGCTCCTTGACGGTGGGGTGGTCGGGTCAGGGCTGGACGACGATGGGGGCACCGTCCGTTAGGTTCAATATGCCGGAGACAACAATTTGCTCCTGGGCTTTGAGCCCAGAGGTTACCTGGTAGTCGTTGCCCTGAATCTCGCCCAACTGAATCGGGCGCTGACGGGCAACCAGTTTTTTGTCCTTGGGTTCGGTCTGGGTCACAAAGACGAAGTTCTGACCGGCTACGCGCGAAACGGCCGTCGTGGGAACGACCACGCCCGACCGGCTACCCCAGATGACCTGGGCTTGCACGACCTGGTCTGCCCGCAGGCGATTCTGGGGATTGTCGTAGAGTGCCTTGATGAGCACCGATTGGTTGTTGTTATCGACGTTGGGCGAAATAAAGAACACGCGGCTATCGCCGACGGCTCTGCCCTGGGCGTCGAGCAACTGCACGGTCATGCCCTTGCGTAGCTCGGCAGACCTTTCCATCGGCACGGAGACGTTGACTTCGAGGGGCTGGTTCTGGGTGACGCTGATGAGCCTGGTCGAGGAGCTGACGTAGTCGCCGACCTTGACCGGAATATCGCCGACTGTGCCGTTGAAGGGTGCGGTGATCTTGTAGTACTGCAACTCGACTTGTTGCTCGCCGGAGTTGGCCGTGGCCTGCTCGAGGGCTTGCTCGCTTCTGAGGACGAGCGCCCGCTGGGAAGCTATTTGTGCATCAATGGCGGCGAGGCTGGATTTGGCTGAGTCGAGACCGTTGCTGTTCTGGTCGAGAACTTGCTGGCTTACCGCCCCTTCTTTGACCAGAGACGCGTAGCGGTCGTACTCTTGCTGGCGGAATTTGACATTGGAGAGCCTCGCCTCGCGCTCGGCCTGGGAGGAGCGCAGGGTCTCCCTGGCGCTCTGTATGTCGGCCCGACTCAGCTCGATGGCGGCGGCGGAACTGCGAAAGGCCGCACTCTGCCGGGCGGGATCAACCTGGATGAGCAGTGTGCCCGTCTTGACCGTGTCACCGGCCCTCACCAGGATGCGCGACACCTGACCGTCGATTTGCGGCTGGAGGGTGACTGAGCGCCTGGATTCGAGCGAGGCGATGTATTTGGAAGCTTCATCGATCGTCTCCGAGCTTACCGAGGCTACTTTGACCGGAATAGCTGGGGGTCCGGCTACCTTGGGCGGCTCGGCACCTCCACAGGCCACGAGGGCCAGGACCACCAGGATACCCAGGAGGAACTGGCTCGATGTCGCTGTCAAATGCATTGCATTCTTCCCCTTCATGCCTTCTCTCCCGTACCTGAATTGATGTCGGCAATTCTGTTTTCTCGCTGTACTGATTCTGTCAGAGGACCCGGAGTTGTCCTATGCAGAGTACGAACGGACCTAATAATGTGCTCATCATCCTAAAAACCGGATGCACAGATGTATCTGAGCAACACTTGCTGTAGTGTATCCTCCGCATGCCTGTACGGATACTATCTTGAACTCAGCCGGGGATTGGGCACAGTGTAACGGGTGCCAGCCTCGTCTGCCATCTCGCCCGCGCTGAACTTGTATCGTAGTATTCAGCTAGGCAAACAGTATGTGCTTTAGCAGCTTCTTGTCTATGCTATTTGTTACAGAGAATCCGGTTTAACCGACCGATTTTCCTCGGAGTTAATGAGAAAGCTCTCATGTAGACTTCATGATCGTCATATCCAGACCCCTCACAATACACACCAGCGTCTGGAGCAGTGCCTATGGGGTTTCAATCCGAGAATGCACGCGGGCAACCGCCCATATCGGGCCATCCACTATTCTGGAGCAGGCAATGGGCTCGTGCAATGCTCCTTACTTCCACTCTCCCAACGGTGGTCTCCAGTGCTGGGGTCTCAAAAAAGGGCTGGCAGCGGCTGTTTTTGGAAGCCAGGCCCCGTCTCCTGGCCTGGTACGTGGTGCTGATGGGCACTTGCATCGTTGTCTCGCTCTTGCTCACACGACACATGCTCATCAACCGTTCCGAGCAGCAGATAAGCCGTTACTTAGTCCAGGAGGTTGAGAGCTTCCGCAGGATCGCGCGCGCGCGTGACGGGCGACTTGAGGAGCAACTTGACGCCTTTTTTGAGCGCAATACTTTTAAAGCCAACGAACTCGTCCTGGCCTGGGTGGATGGACGGGTCTACCGTGCGAGTGCGGGCGGGGACCTCGCCGAGGGTTCGTTGCGCCGGGTCCTCTCAGGTGCTCCGGCGAGAGGCCGTCTTGAAGATCCCGACGACCCGCGCATCTTCGTCACCGAGCCGCTCGAACGGGGCACCCTGGTAGTGACCTACGCAATGGCTACCAAGATCCGGGAGCTTGACGAGACCATTACCGTGGCCCTCGAAGTCTCGCTTGCCGTGCTTGCCATTGCCTCAGTACTTGCCTGGATGGCGGCGGGGCGGGTACTCGCCCCACTGCGCACGCTCACCGACACTGCCCGGTCGATTGGTGAGACGGACCTCACCCGGCGCATCCCGATACGCGGTGCCGACGAGATTGCCGAACTGGCGCTCACCTTCAACGAGATGCTCGACCGGTTGCAACTTGCCTTTGCAAGCCAGCGCAACTTCATCAACGACGCCGGTCACGAGTTGCGCACACCCATCACGATCATCCGCGGCCACCTGGAGTTGATGGGGGACGCGCTGGAGGAACGCCGTGAGACCCTGGCCCTGGTGAGTGATGAACTCGACCGCATGAGCCGTTTCGTGGACGATCTGCTGCTGCTGGTCCGGGTCGAGCAACCCAACTTTTTGAACCTGGAAACTCTCGAAGCCGCGGCTCTCACAGAAGAACTTTTTGCCAAGGCCCGTGCGCTCGCGCCCCGTCACTGGCAACTGGAGGTGAGCGGCAACGGCACGTTCTCGGGCGACCGCCAGCGCATTACCCAGGCGGTGATGAACCTGGCCCAGAACGCGACCCAGCACACCTGCCACGATGGGATGATCACGATTGGTTCCGCAAGTGACGGACAGGCGGTCCGCTTCTGGGTGCGCGACACCGGCGAGGGCATCGCTCCTACCGATCAGACCCGTATCTTTGAGCGTTTTGCTCGCGCTGCCAACAGCCGCCGCCGCTCAGAGGGTGCGGGGCTTGGCCTCGCAATTGTGCAGGCCATTGCCGAGGCCCATGGTGGTCGGGTCGAACTTACAAGCTGCCCGGGTCATGGCTCGACCTTCACCGTGGTCCTGCCGCGTACATCTGCTGAGTCATGAATGATGCAGCGGATCTTGATTGCTGAGGACGAGCCCCGTATCGCCTCTTTTCTCGAAAAGGGTTTGCAGGCGAGTGGTTTTGCTACCAGCATCGTCGAAGACGGTCCGGGAGCTATTCTCCTTGCTCAAAGCGACCACTTTGACCTGCTCATCCTCGACCTCGGCCTGCCCGGGTGCGATGGTTGGCAGGTTCTCGAACAGTTGCGCGGCCGGGGTGAGTGGCTGCCGGTAATTATCCTCACCGCCCGCGACGACGTGCTTGACAAGGTAGCGGGGCTTGAAGGCGGTGCCAACGACTATGTCACCAAGCCCTTCCGCTTTGAGGAGTTGCTCGCGCGCGTACGCGCCCGGTTGCGTGACCGGCAACCCCCTCGAAGCCGTGGTGAGACCGTGCTCAAGGCCGGTGGACTGCTCCTGGACCTGCGCACCCGCCATATTTCAGTGGAAAACCGTAATATCGAGCTCTCAGCCCGAGAATTTGCCCTGGCCGAGACCTTCCTGCGCCACCCCAACCAGGTGCTCAGCCGCGAACACCTGCTCAGCCGTGCCTGGGACTACGACTACGACCCGGGCTCGAATGTCGTCGATGTTTACGTGGGCTACTTGCGCCGCAAACTTGGTGGCAACTATATCGAAACCGTGCGGGGCATGGGCTACTGCCTGCGAGTGTGATCGCCGATTCTGTCAGCTAGTCCGGCCTGGAGATGAGAGTTTTCTCATATGGTTCTCACGGCTCGTTCATGGGGAACTGACTATGCTGGGAGACAACGCTGCCCCGGTTGCCTATGTGGATTGTCAGACTTGCCCTGCGTCGGCCCTACACATTTGTCGTTGCTGCCCTGCTGGTAATGATCCTGGGAGTTGTAACACTTCGCCGGATGGCGACGGATATCTTTCCTGACATCAACCTGCCTGTCGCAAGTGTGATCTGGACCTACACCGGCATGTCCCCGGACGACATGGAAAAGCGCATCGTTACTGTCGCCGAGCGTGCCTATACCACCACCGTCAATGACATCGAACACATCGAGTCCCAATCGATGCTCGGGGTCAGTGTGATCAAGATTTTCTTTCAGCCGGGTGCGCGTATTGAGGCGGCGGTTGCTCAACTGACAGCGACCTCCCAGACGATCACGCGCATCATGCCACCGGGAACGGTGCCGCCACTGATTATTCGCTACAGCGCGTCGAGTGTGCCCGTGTTGCAGTTGGGGGTGAGCGGCGAATCGCTCTCCGAGCAGGCGCTTTACGACTACGGGCTCAACTTTGTACGCACCCAACTTGCCACCGTTCAGGGTGCGTCGATCCCGTTGCCCTACGGGGGCAAACCCCGGCAGATCATGGTGGACCTCAACCTTGGTGCCCTGCAGGCCCGTGGGCTCTCGCCCGCGGATGTGAGCACCGCCATCAATTCCCAGAACCTGATCCTCCCCTCGGGTACAGCCAAACTGGGCGAGCGGGAGTACAACGTCCGTCTCAACTCAAGCCCCGAGGCCGTGGCGGCCCTCGCGGATCTGCCTGTCCGGCAGGTAGGGGGCTCTACGGTTTATATCCGTGATGTGGCGAGTGTGCGAGATGGCTACGCCGTCCAGACCAACATTGTCCGGCAGGACGGTCGCCGCTCCAGTTTGTTGAGCGTCCTCAAGGCTGGGGGTGCCTCGACCCTGGATGTTGTGGATCGGATCAAGGCGGCTCTGCCCCGCATCCAGTCCACCCTGCCGCCCGAACTCAAAATCGGCCAGCTTTTCGATCAATCGGTCTTCGTCCGCGCCGCCCTCGACGGTGTACTGCGCGAGGCGGTAATTGCCGCTTCACTCACTGCCGCCATGATCTTGCTGTTTCTGGGTTCCTGGCGCAGCACGCTCATCGTTACGGTCTCGATCCCGCTGTCGATTCTCTGCTCGATCATCGCTTTGAGCTTGCTCGGTCAGACCTTGAATGTGATGACGCTGGGCGGTCTTGCTCTCGCAGTCGGCATCCTGGTAGACGATGCCACGGTCGAAATCGAGAACATTCACCGCAACCTGCGCGAAGGCAAGCCCCTTACCCAGGCGATCCTGGACGGGGCACAGCAGATTGCCACGCCTGCGCTCGTCTCGACCCTCGCTATCTGTATCGTCTTCGTGCCGGTGGTGTTTCTAACCGGTGTGGCCCAGTTCCTGTTCGTGCCGCTCGCACTGGCCGTTGTCTTTGCCATGCTTGCCTCCTACCTGCTCTCGCGCACGCTAGTACCGGTAATGGTTCGCTACTTGCTCAAGGACGAATTGCACCTCTACCAAGACGGGCCGGAAGCGTCCACGCGCGGCAAGGACATCGCCTGGCGTGTCCACGAAGGCTTCAATCGCGCTTTTGAGCGCTTCCGCGACGGTTACCGGAACATGCTCAGCTGGATTCTTGGCCACCGGCCAATCGTGTTTGTCTGCTTCGGCTGCTTTTTTGTCGGCTCGTTCGTACTGTTGCCTTTTATTGGCCGGGACTTCTTCCCTGCCGTGGACGGTGGCCAGTTCCGCCTGCATGTGCGGGCACCCGCAGGCACCCGTATCGAGGAGACCGAGCGCCTGTTCGGACGCGTGGAGCAGACGATTCGCCGGACGATCCCCGCCCAGGAGCTCGAACTGATCCTCGACAACATCGGGTTGCCTGTGGGCGGTGTCAACCTCGCCTTTAGCGATTCCGCCACGATCGGGGCGAGTGACGGCGAAATTCTCGTAGCTCTCAAAGAAGGCGAGCACCGACCTACCGGCGAATACGTCGAGCGCCTGCGCCGCACTCTTAAAGCCGAGTTCCCGGAGGCGGTGTTCTTCTTCCAGGCATCGGATATCGTCACCCAGATCCTCAACTTCGGCCTGCCCGCACCTATTGACATCCAGATTGCTGGTCCGAACGCCAACCGACAACGCAACTACGCGCTGGCCCGTGAACTGGAGACACGGGTGCGCCGAGTGGCGGGTGCGGTCGATGTCCACCTGCATCAGGTGGTCGATGCGCCAGACCTGCGGGTGGTGGTTGACCGCACGCGGGCGAGTGAAGCGGGGCTCACTCAGCGGGATGTGGCAAACAGTCTGCTCGTCTCGCTCAGTTCAAGTAGTCAGGCGGCCCCCAACTATTGGATCAATCCCAAGAACGGCGTCAATTACCTGGTGGCGGTACAGACGCCCCAGTACCGTATGGACACGATCGATGCACTCAAAAACACACCGATCGTGGGTGCAGGCCTGAGTGCTCCTCAACTGCTGAGTAACCTCGCCACCTTCGAGCGCAGCGAGTCGATGGCGGTGATCAACCACTACAACGTTCAACCCGTCTACGACGTGTATGCCAACGTCCAAAACCGGGATCTCGGAGCAGTAGCAGACGAGATCGAGGTGATCGTGACGGATATTCGCTCAAAGCTGCCCCGGGGCAGTGCCATCATCATGCGCGGTCAGGTGGAGAGCATGAACGGTGCCTTCTTGAGCCTGGGTCTGGGTCTCATCTTTGCAATTGTGCTGGTCTACTGCCTGATGGTGGTCAACTTCCAGTCCTGGATCGACCCGTTCATCATCATCACAGCCCTACCCGGCGCGCTCTCGGGCATCCTCTGGATGCTCTTCGTCACCCAAACCACCCTGAGCGTGCCTGCCCTGATGGGCTCGATCATGAGCATCGGCGTGGCGACTGCGAATAGCATCTTGCTCGTCACCTTCGCCAACGAACAGCGTGCCGAAGGCAAGGATGCGCTCGGTGCCGCTCTCGCAGCCGGATACACCCGCCTGCGACCAGTGCTGATGACGGCCCTCGCCATGATCCTCGGTATGCTGCCCATGGCCCTGGGTTTCGGGGAGGGGGGCGAGCAGAACGCGCCCCTTGGACGGGCGGTTATCGGTGGTCTGATTGTCGCCACGATCACGACCCTCCTGTTCGTGCCGCTCGTTTACAGTGTCCTGCGCCGCCGCGAGCCGTGCGAACTCGACGCCGACGCCTCAATCCTCGCTTCCCAACAGGAGTA
>JACMIX010000444.1 GCA_014380935.1 Gloeobacterales cyanobacterium ES-bin-141
CCGGTCGATAAGCTGGACCATGCGCAGAAACGCCTGAAGTTTGTTGGAGACGAGGTTGCTACCAAGCTTATCGGGCTCGGGTTCACTCGAATATATCGGCTGGGGATGGCGAGTGAGAGTCACCAGTTGTTGCTGGCTGGTTTGCAGGTAACCGACGATGCGGGCCACCACCCCGCTCAGGTCAGCCCGTACCAGTGCAGGTTGGGCCTCGATGCACTCGACTTCTTTTTCAAGCCGCGCACGCAGCTGTGGGTCGTAGCGATCGATGTGTTCAAGAGCGATTCCGATGGTCTGGCGGACGATGGACTCCTCGAAAGTCCAGAAGCCATAGAACTTGCGCTCAGAATCTACTTGAGGAATTCCTCCGGCACCGTAATCAGCGTCTGAGAGCTCCTGGCACATCACCTGAGCAGCATAAGTCGGAGCCAGGATAATGAGGTGCCACTCGGCGGAGACTGGGTCTGATGCCTCAAGACCAAGCAGGGTGACATTATTTTTATCGGTAGTCCCGGCCTCGACAAAGCCGCTCTCGGGGACCGCCATGATCACAACCTGCCGACTGCGCTCGGCAATCTGCTTGTAGCGCTCGGCCTCCTGGGCATACCACTTACCGCGCTGAAAGGCCGTAATCACGAGTGGTTCGCTGCCACAGTTAAGAATGTGGTCTTCCAGGGCGTGACAGAGAGCCACCAGCGTGTTCTTGTAGTAGACCCCATAGGAGGGAGGGTCACAGTCTAGTTGTTTGCGCAATCGATCAAGAATGGAACCTTCAAGCATGGCCTCTCACCACCCGTTTTTTACCGCAAGGCACTCTCTCAGCCTTGTTGCAACACTTCATAAATTATGGACGAGGTTTGGGTTCGGGATCACAGAGATTTGCCGACATTGTCTGTTTTACTGGCAGCCGAGCAGTCTGGCCGCCTCTTCGGTACGCGGGGCAAGAAATTCGAATGTATTGCCGTCGGGGTCCTTGGCATAGAAAGAACTGGTGCCGTCGCGGTGATCGTGAATGGTAGTGGTAGTCCTGCCTTCCCCGGCAAGCCGCGTGTGGTAGCGGTCCATCTCGGAGCGGTCCGTCAGCACAAAGCCAAAGTGGGGACCAGCGGCGGTGTACTTAGGGCCGAGCAGGGCGAGACCATCGCTACCAGCTTTAACAAATGCCCAGTCTTCATCCTGCCAAGCGACTTCCATACCCAGGTCTTGATAAAAAGTGACGGCGCGGGACACATCCTGAACACAGACGGCGACATGCCCGATGCGCGAGAGGGTTACACGGGTAAGAGCTTGGGTCATCTTGATATCGTTTGTTACGGTACTAATCCATTATGAAGAACAACCTGTGCTCAGGAGCCAAAGGCAGTTTCTCGCCAGAACTTGAAATCTATCTTAAAATTATCGCAAACGCGGACGGCCACCCCGAGGTCCACTTCAAGCCACGGACCGGATGCACAAGGAGGAAAGTATGGCGCTAGTACCGTTGAGGGTTTTACTCGACCACGCTGCTGAGAATAACTATGGTATTCCGGCATTCAACGTCAATAATCTAGAGCAGATTAAAGCAATTATGGAAGCGGCTAAAGAGGTTGACAGCCCTGTCATCCTGCAGGCTTCGCGCGGTGCCCGCAAGTACGCCGGTGAGGCTTTCTTGCGCAACATGGTGCTCGCGGCCGTCGAGGAGTATCCGAATATTCCGATCGTTATGCACCAGGACCATGGCAACAGCCCTGCGACCTGCTACTCAGCTATCAAAAATGGCTTTACCAGTGTGATGATGGATGGCTCGTTGATGGAGGATGCCAAGACTCCGGCGAGCTATGAGTACAACGTCGAGGTGACTGCCAAGGTGACCGAAGTTGCCCATGCACTCGGAGTCAGCGTCGAAGGTGAACTAGGCTGTCTTGGGTCGCTTGAGACCGGGATGGGCGAGGCAGAAGACGGTCATGGAGCCGAGGGTGTGCTCTCCCACGATCAACTGCTGACTGATCCCGAGCAGGCCGTGGACTTTGTCGAGCGCACCGGCGTCGATGCCCTCGCCATCGCCATCGGTACCAGCCATGGGGCCTACAAGTTTACCCGCAAGCCCGACGGTGCCATCCTGGCCATGGACCGTATCCGTGAGATTCACCGCCGCCTGCCAAATACTCACCTGGTCATGCACGGCTCTTCGAGCGTCCCTCAGGAACTGCAAGACGTGATCAATCAGTACGGCGGAGCGATGCCTCAGACCTGGGGTGTACCAGTTGCCGAGATCCAGGAAGGCATCAAGAGCGGCGTGCGCAAGATCAATGTCGATACCGACAACCGTCTTGCCATCACCGGTGCGGTACGCAAGGCTCTAGCTGCAGACCTAGCCGAGTTCGACCCGCGCAAGTTCCTCATCCCTTCGATGAAGGCGATGCAGGCAGTGTGCCGCGACCGCTACAACGAGTTCGGCTCAGCAGGCAACGCAAGCAAGATCAAGCAGGTCTCCCTCGATGAGATGGCCAGGCGCTACGTTGCGATGAGCAGCATGAAGAAAGCCGTGACCGTCTAGTCTGGACTATCAAACTACTAGAAGCGGGCTCAGGTGAGCCCGCTTTTGTTTTGGATGAGTTGTTCGGACCGAGAAGATGGGGAGTTTGGCATACTGAGAGCGCGCCGATAGGACAGATTAAGATAAACGGGACGATTCCGGTTCTACAGTCCGATGGCCCGTATTCCAACCCTGTCTTTTGACCGGGGCACACTGCTCTTGCACCCGCCACCGAGGAGCAAAGCCTGGATCGACTACGCAACCTGGGATGACCGGGTCGAAAAGTTTCGCATCCCGGCAATCGACTACCGGAAACTGATTCAGGCTCTGGGCTCGGAGGGGGTGCAATTCATCGATCAGGTGCCAGGATTTGAGCACATCGCGTTCTCAGCTGGCTTTGAGATGACGCCTTATCCCCATCAGCAAGAGGCCCTTACTGCCTGGCAGCAAGCAGGCAGCACAGGTGTAGTGGTGTTGCCCACTGCAAGCGGTAAGACTTACCTTGCTCAGCTTGCTATGCAGGTTACCCGTTGCAGTACGCTGATCGTGGTGCCCACCCTAGACTTAATGCACCAGTGGTACGCGCATCTAGAGGCAGCATTTCCTGATGTCCAAATTGGGCTTTTAGGCGGTGGCTCACGCGACCTGAGCCCCGTTCTCGTGGCGACCTACGACAGTGCGGCCATCCACGCCGAGACACTCGGTAACCGTTACGGAATGCTTATCTTTGATGAGTGCCACCACCTGCCCGGCAACTTCAACCGCATCAGTGCTGAGTACGCCGTTGCCCCATACCGATTAGGGCTGACGGCTACACCCGAGCGGTCCGACGGTGCGCATACGGACCTTGACCGGCTGATCGGGCTGCAAGTCTACCGCAAGTCGCCCGAGGAACTCGCAGGTATCGCCCTTGCAAGTCACAGGACTGTCCAGATCAAAGTAAAGTTGTCAACTCAGGAGCGACACCGCTACGACGAGTTGATGAAGGTCCGCAACGATTTTCTAACTCGGGCGCGCATTTATCTATCAAGCCCCGAGGGATGGCGATATTTTGTTCAACAAAGCGCTCGATCGGCCGCCGGGCGCCGGGCAATGCTCGCCCATACCCAGGCCAAGAGCATTGCCCTGGGAACTGAGAGCAAATTGCGTCTACTTGCCGATTTGCTTGCCCGTCACTACCCTCAGCAGACGCTCGTCTTTACCCACGACAACGCGACTGTTTATCGCGTCTCCGAAATGTTCTTGATCCCTGCTATTACCCACCAGACTCCTGTCAAGGAGCGCCACGTTATCCTCAAGGCCTTCCGCGACGGAAATTACAGAGCGCTTGTCGCGTCCCAGGTGCTCAACGAGGGTGTCGATGTGCCGGAGGCGAGTATCGCCATTATTCTGTCGGGTACCGCCTCAAAGCGCGAGTACATCCAACGCCTTGGCCGTGTGCTGCGCAAGGGGAGCGGGCCTGACAAGGTGGCTGTACTGTACGAAGTTCTGGCTGAGGATACGAGCGAGGAGGGGACTGTTTACCGCCGTCACGCGTCCACCGGACGAGATGCACAGCGACGGCACGTGGCGGCTGAGGAGAGGGATCCCTATGCTTCCAGGTGAGCTGCTCAGCCACTTTTACCATGACGGACAGGTCGTTCCCAGATATCTGACCATTGGTGCTGCCAACCTCGCTATAGCCTCGACTATTATTGAGCAGTTTTGTGCTCTTCAAGGCAAATCCCAGGCTCAACTCGACCGGACGCTGGCCGAACTGGAGGGGGAGCATCCCGACTATCGGGTCAGGCGTGGGCTGGTACACCTGCTCAAGAACGCCTTCTGCACTTTTGAATGCCATAGTCCCCTCGAACCACGAACTCTCCGCGCCCGTGCCTTTGCCCTGGCAGCCCAATCCGTCCCGCTTCCCCGACAGACCCAGGTAACCCTGCGGCAGCTAGCTGGTGCCCTGAGCGCGGAACTCGGACGCGAGGTGTCTCCAGACGAACTGCAGACCGCCCTGTACGCGGACCTGCCCCAGAACCAGATCCTGGTGCGCTTTGATCCGCCTGCCCCCGAGGCGCTCCTGCACCGTTACAACCTTGCCCAGGTGCAGGGGGTATTTTACCGGGCGACCCAGGTCACGCTCCAGGTCCATC
>JACMIX010000445.1 GCA_014380935.1 Gloeobacterales cyanobacterium ES-bin-141
AGGGCTCACGGTGGTGGTCTCGCCGCTCATCGCTCTGATGCACGATCAAGTAGACCGCCTGCGCGACAACGGCATCGCGGCTGCTTTCATCAACAGCTCCATGTCCTCTCAGGAGCGTGCCAGACGCGAACAGGCCGCGCTCAGGGGTGAGTTGAAGCTGCTTTACGTCGCGCCGGAGCGGTTGCTGAGTGAGGGGTTTCTCGAACTGCTCGACCGGATTAAAGAGCGGGTGGGTTTGTCGCTGCTCGCCATCGACGAGGCGCACTGCATCAGCGAGTGGGGGCACGATTTCCGCCCCGAGTACCGCAAAATCGTTCAGGTGCGCAGGCGCTACCCGGATCTGCCCGTGCTGTGCCTGACGGCGACGGCGACTGAGCGGGTGCGCGAGGACATCGTCCGCCAGCTGGCGCTTAAAGACCACTACCTGCACGTGGCAAGCTTCAACCGGCCCAACCTTTACTATGACGTGCGCACCAAAGACAAACGCTCTTTTGCCGAACTGCTCGGCCTGCTTGAGGAAGACCCCCAGGCCCCGGTGATTGTCTACTGCCAGAGCCGTAAGAGCGTCGAGCAACTGGCCGAGCGCCTGAGCGAGAGCGGCATCAAGGCCCTGCCTTATCATGCGGGGCTCGGGGCCACCGAGCGCAGCGAGCACCAGGATCGTTTCATCCGTGATGATGTGGCAGTCCTGGTTGCAACGGTTGCCTTCGGTATGGGCATCGGTAAACCGGACGTACGCGCCGTCGTTCACTACGACCTGCCTCGCAACCTCGAAGGCTACTACCAGGAGTCGGGCCGCGCCGGTCGGGATGGGCAGCCGGCCAAGTGCATCCTGTATTTCAGCCACGGTGACCGGGCCAAGGTCGAATACATGATCGCCCAGAAGTCAGATCTCGATGAGCAGCGCATTGCGCGCCAGCAACTCAACCAGGTCGTGGCCTACGCCGAGAGTACTGTCTGCCGCCGCCGCATCCAGCTTGGCTACTTCGGCGAAGCGCTCGCAGGCCAGAACTGTGGCAACTGTGACAACTGCCTGAGCCCGGTCCTGACGGAGGACCGTACCGTAGACGCCCAGAAACTACTTTCGTGCGTGGCCCGCTGCAAGGAGCGCTTCGGGATGCGCCACATTGTCGATGTGTTGCGGGGGGCTGACACCGAACGGATTCGAGCCCGTGGCCACGACCAGCTCTCGACCTACGGCATCGGCAAAGAACGGGGCGATGACGAGTGGATGCGCCTCGGGCGTGCACTTCTCCACCAGGGACTGCTCACTGAGACTACCGACGGCTACCCGGTGCTCAAACTCAATCCGCTTGCCTGGGAAGTCCTGCGTGGACAGCGCAATGTGCATATAGCCGCTGCTCCTGTGGCGCAACCCAAACCACCCGCCAGCCCGAAGCAGGAGCGAGCCGTGACCTCCACTCCTGATCTCGAACCGGTTGATGAGATTTTGTTTCAGCAGCTGCGGCAACTGCGCAAGCGGCTGGCCGACGCGCAGGGAGTGCCTCCCTACGTCGTCTTCCCGGATGCTACTCTGCGTGCCATGGCCCAGCAGCGGCCGCAGAGCGAAGCTGAGTTTCTGGCCATTCCGGGTGTCGGGCAGCGCAAACTGGACGCCTACTTCGCCGATTTCACCGGTGCCATTCGGACTGTCCTGCCCTGAATGTTCTTCACGCTTCGTCGAGAGCGGCCACACCCGGTAACGTTTTACCTTCGAGAAATTCGAGCGATGCTCCACCGCCCGTACTGACATGGCTGAGCTTATCGACTACGCCTGCCTGCTCGGCTGCCGATGCACTGTCACCACCACCGACAATAGATAGACTGTCACTCTCGGCGAGCGCGTGCGCAACTGCGAATGTGCCGTGGCTGTAACCGGGTAGCTCAAAAACACCCATGGGTCCGTTCCAGATCACCACCCGCGATTTTTTGACCTCATCGACGTAGAGCGTCTCGGTCTTGGGTCCGATATCGAGCGCCATCTGTCCTTCCGGAATATTGGCGTCCTCGGTGACGGGGGGCTCTGGGTTGTCGGCAAAAGTGCTGTTGGTGCGATGGTCGACAGGCAGCAAGAAGGTGACGTTGCGCTCCTTGGCCTCGGTCAGCAGGTCGAGAGCGAGCTGGAGCAGGTCGATAGTAGTGCCGTCTTTTTTGGTAGTGCTGGTCTCGCAACGTGAAGCACCCGTCTCCAGGCCCTGGGCCTTTAAAAAGGTGTAAGCCATCGCACCGCCGATCACAATTGAGTCCACCTTGCCCAACATGTTGCGAATGAGTTGAATTTTGTCGCTTACTTTCGCCCCGCCCATGATCGCGAGCACAGGGCGTTCCGGGTCCTCGAGTGCCTTACCGAGATATTCAAGCTCCTTTTGCAACAAGAAGCCTGCTACGGACGGACGTAAGTAGCGTGCCACTCCCTCGGTCGAGGCGTGTGCCCGGTGGGCGGTCCCAAAGGCATCATTAACGTACAACTCAGCAAGCGCCGAGAGCTTCTGGGCAAATTCAGGATTGATCTTTTCTTCTTCGGGATAGAAGCGTACGTTCTCCAGCAAGGCCACCTGACCATTCTGCAATCCCATAACCGTCTGCTCGACCTGAGGACCGATCACGTCATCTGTCTTGATGACCGGCTGGCCCAGCAACTCTGAAAGGCGCTCGGCAATGGGTGTAAGGCGCAGGCTCTCATCAAAACCCTTCGGACGTCCCAGGTGGGTGACCAGAATGACCCGTGCCCCGTGCTCGACAAGATACTGGATGGTCGGCAGGGCCGCCCGGATGCGCGTGTCATCTGTAATCTTGCCTTCGTCCAGAGGAACGTTGAAATCTACCCGAACCAGAGCCCGTTTGCCCTGCAGGTCTATTTCCTTGAGGTCCGCCACACTCTTCTTCGCCACCGTAGGTTCTCCCGCACGCATGTCAAGTCGTGTTCATTTTCCAGCATGACAACCCCTCAGTCAAAGAGAACCTTGCCTGTCAGGTAAGCACCTATGGCTTCGTGCTTCTACCCCACCCCGGCCAGGGCAACCAGGATCCAGCTCTCAGTAGGTGTTGTCCCGTGCTGGCGGAATAACAAAGGCCGGTAGGCAAGTGCAATACTGTGCAACCCGCGTGACTCCATTTCACCCGTGCAGCCCGACAGTTTTTCTCGCAGTACGTCGTTGAGTGGATGGCAACCCTGCCGGTCCTGGTAAAAAGCGCAGTGCTTGAGGACCCCTACCGGTTCTCCCCGAATGAGAGCTGTCGTATAGTGACCGCGGCGATGGTAGCTGAGTGTGAAACCTTCCGCGTCCATCTGGGCTGAATTACCCCAGCGTGGGTACTGCTGTATCCAGTCGGCCACCGGCATTCCGAGATGCCAGGCCAACTGCCGGAAGGCCAGACTTAGACCATCTGGCTCGGAGCCGGGGTAACAGAGGATGCCAATACGGAGGCCCAGACGTACGGGGTTGACATCGGCCTGGCGCCACATACCCTGCTGTGCCCACGGAGGCAGCGGCTCGCTCATCGACAAGATCTGACCATCTACGCATAGCTCCCTCACAAGCGGTGTGTCCGGTGCTGTACGTATGGTGGTGTGCCTCACCGGATCCGGTCTCGCACTGCGTAGAACACCCAGATACCAGGGACGCCCCAGGGAGCTGCCTATCGCCTGAGCAATGCGGTTTGTGTCCCAATGTTTGGGGTCATAACGCAACAACAAATTCCCACTCGTAATACTTGCGCAGACATGGTGCAATCCGGGTAGACGACTGAGGTCTTGCTCCAGCCGATCTGCCCAACTGGGGTCAGTCTCCAGACCCTGTAGCGCTACATGTAGCCTGCCTGGCATGCGGTCTGCCAAAGGAGTAATCGTGATGGGCATATTCATAAGCTAGTAAAAGTCATCGGATTACTAAGTAAGGGGTGCCGACCTGAGATGACGAGAACTCATCAACTGAACCTCTTACTTGCAGTATGAAGCCGGGGATCAGTTGAACTGAGCCCTTTTGGTAATTTCTTAATTATTGATTTGTCCAGCGCGTACTTAACCTCAATCTAAAGTTGTTCGAAGCCACGAACCGGCCCGAATCTGAGTCTTTGCTCGCGAAGTATTAAGATTAACCGAAGTATTTAGGGGACAGCAGCTTGGGCTGTCCAAATCAGCAATCAGCAGCTACCTCTCATCCTGAACAGGGTCACCCCACTTACCGTTGACGTGACTCCAGGTAGGCAGGTGCCAGAAGAATATATGCTTTTGAAAGTAACATCAAAAGCGCCAACGCATCTAGGCGCTCTTGCTACCGCTGTGCTTGGATACGTACTCGACCGCATCGCCCACAGTGGTTATCTTCTCAGCATCCTCATCGGGAATCTCGGTCTCGAACTCTTCCTCAAGCGCCATTACCAGCTCTACTTGATCAAGAGAATCAGCACCGAGGTCGTTTGCGAAGCTCGATTCAAGTGAGATCTCAGACGCTTCTACGGACAACTGCTCAACGACAATCTTCATGACGCGCTGATAGATATCATTTTTATTCATCAGTTCCTCCTGGGGACGTTGGCCATCAAACCGGTTCATTGCATTTGTGACCGGTCCGATTGCTGATAGTACACTGCTTCGAGGCTGGTGAGCCATTCATAGCGGCAAATAGTTCAGCCCCTTGCGTATGGATGCCTATTCCTATGGTGCAAGTCCCTGCGCGAGTTGCATCTCCAGCTGCGCGACGGTGTTTGCCGAGTGAGCAGGCAGGAACGCGCGCAGGGCCAGGACATCCTCCCAGTAGTCCAGGTCGGTCTGCTCAGGTAGTAACGCTGGCTGCAACCCGTGTACCGACGCTCGCGCGAGCGTCGCTTGCAAGAGTTTGGGAGTACTCATCGGCAGGCCCTGAAAAAGATCGACTGCCCGGTTTAATCCCACCAGGTAATAGCCTCCGTCCGTACTGGGTCCAAGCACCACCTCGTATTCATCCAGCATCTGCACGGCCCTTTCTATAAGTCGTGCATCCAGATGCGGGCTATCGCTGCCGATACAAATCACCGGTCCGTTCCCAAGCACACTCTTGAAAGTATTCCAGAGGCGCTCACCGAGATCCACTCCCACCTGAGCAGTCAATTCAAAGCGGTCCAACCAGGGATTGAACCACTCCGGGTCACCGTCGTAGGCAATGACTCGGCGGGCTACCAGACGCGCGGATTCGACCATCCGCAGAGTGTCATCTAGAAAAGCACTATAAAGCCTGCTTGCCTGCACAGGGCCAAGAGGCGGACACAGCCGGGTTTTGACTCGGCCAGGGCTTGGGGTCTTCGCGAATACGAGGATAACCGGAGCTTTCACAGGGCGGTGCTAAGATTGCGGTACTTGTGTGAGCAGGAGACGCAGCAGCAGCTATGGCCGGGTTCTTTCTTGTCCTGGCACTCCTCGTCCTTGGAGGGGCAATCGCCACCATCGGTGACCGCCTGGGGAGCAAAGTCGGCAAAGCCCGCCTGAGTTTATTTAGACTGCGACCCCGCGATACAGCGGTTTTGGTAACTATTTTTACTGGCGTGATGATCGCCGGCGTCTCTCTAGGGCTCATTTTACTGGTCTCAGACCAGATCCGGGTGGGTTTGTTCGAACTTGACCGGCTCCAGAACAACCTTGCCCAGGCTCGCGCTCAAAAGGAAAAGGCAGAGCAGGAGCTTAAAACGGCCCTCACGGCTCGTCGGCAAGCCGAGCAAAACCTTTTTGAGGTCAATCGCAAACTTGTTGCTGCCCGGGAGAAGACCCAGCAAGAACTCGACAAGGCCCTCGAGGCACGTCAGCAAGCTGAACGCAAACTCTCCGACATCAACCGTCGCCTTACCCTTACCGTGGAGCAGCAGCAGCGTGTCGAGAGGCAATTGACGACTGTGCGCTCAAATTTCGGCAAAACCAAGGCCCAGGTCAAAACGTTGCAGACTCAAAAACAAGCTCTGCAAAAGGATGCCGTTGCCCTCAAAGGTGAGCAGAAACGGTTGATAGCCACTCTTGAGGCAAGCCGTACTGAGATCAGGACGCAGAAGATCCAGAAGTATCTGCTGGCAGCAGAGGTGAATGACTATGAGACCGCCCTCAGAAAGTCAACCGAAAGTTTGCTGTTCGGTGATGTCATTTACCGGGCAAGTGACATTCTTGTGACTTTTCGCGTGCCCGGAGGTATGAGTCCTGAGCAAATTCGCCGGAACCTCGACGCTGTCTTGGGTCAGGTCGAAGTGGCCGCTAGAGAAGCCGGAGCCCGTCCACCCATTCAGGGTGAGAACGCCGTACAGATATCCCGAGAGCAAGTCACAAGACTGATACGCGAGTTAAGTGGAGCCAATGATCATGCGCTCCAACTAGTTGCGGCGGCCAACTCCCTGCGCGGTGGACCAGTACTTGTCAGCGGCCAGGTCTTCCAAAACGAACTCATCTTCAAACAAGGAGAAATCATAACTTCCCGGGCCATTGACCTCGGGCAGGACGAAGAAGGTCTGGCTATTCAGTTCAGTAAACTGTTCACCCAGGCCAACGAGCGGGCTCTGGCCGCTGAGATCCTCCCTTCCGGACGCAACCTGCGCGATCCCAACCCCAAAGTCGGCAGTTTCTCAGCTGATGCCCTGCAGCAAATGATCAAAGACCTCAAGAACCAGTCGATCGACGGACCGGTCACCGTTCAGGCCCTAGCAAGCGAAAACATTTACAAAATTGGCCCTCTCAAGCTGATGTTGGTAGCAATCCAGAACGGTAAAGTTGTCAGTAAAGCCGGTCAATAAATGCTTGTTGGTGTAGATCCGGGTCGGGAAAAGTGTGGGCTGGCCCTGGTTCACCCGGACGGCCAACTGGTCTGGCGTAAGGTGGTTGCAAGTCCAATGCTCGTTGAGCAGATCGGCCAGCTTGTCGCTAAATTTCCCGTTTCGACTTTGATTATCGGTAATCAAACGACATCGGACTACTGGCAAGCTCAACTTGGCCAATACTACCCCGGCCTACCCATCACTGCCGTGGACGAACGTTTCAGTTCTGAGCAAGCCCGCCTTCGTTACTGGCAGTTCAATCCGCCCCGGGGTCTTGAGCGCTTCATTCCTGAGGGACTGCGCATTCCACCTCAGCCCTACGACGATATCGTTGCTTTGATCTTGCTCGAGCGCTACCTGCAGAACCCCGAACACTACCCAGTTCACCGCGCCTGAAATCTATCTGTAAACGGACGATAATTTATAAAATAAAATTACAATGGGTTAAGTTCAATTACGAAAAGTCAGTATATGGCCGTCACCTACCCACGCAAGTTCCGTGACCAGTTCGGTGCCCGGGAAATCCTCGCATTCGTCGTACGGGACCGGGAGATCCAAAATATTACTCTGAACCGTTACCGTTACTCTGAGCAGCGGGCCTGTAAAGACCTTACCCAACTTATCGAGCGTCTCGACGGCCAGAACCGCGAACTAATTCGTGACCTGTCACGCCATGTTGCAGACGAAGCGCGTCATTCTCAGTGGCTGACCGATCTGCTCTATGACCTGGATGCCGACCTCGACACACCGCCCGGTCCTTCGTATATTGATGAGTTTGAGCGGTTGGTGACCGATCACGGCGAGGTGCCCGGTCAGGACGTAGACATTGATTACTTCATTATCGAAACCCTGGCTGCCATCAACGCGACCGAGAAGCGTGGCTGCCTGTATTTCTCAGCCCATATCTATGCCCTCAAACAGGTCGAGCAAACCCCTGAGAACATCAAAATTCGCACGGTCATCGAACAGATTCTGCCCGAGGAAGCAGGACACGTGCGTTGGGGAAATCGCTGGCTTGCCCGGATGAGCCGCACTAGTGAAAAGAACCGCGAGCGGGTTGAAATAGCCAAACTCAAGTACACAGCCATTGAGCAGGCAGCCTTCGAGGCAGGCATGGATATCACCCTCGGAGCCGAAGTCCGACGTCTGCAACGCCTGCTTGAAATCACCGAGACCATGCCTGTGTGGGAGCGGCCCGGCTATTTGATCGAGCACCTGCCTCGCATCGTACCCGAGACTCAGGTAGCCCGACTGGGCCTGGCCCAGATGGCCTTTCAACGCGATCCGGCCAAGTTCTTGCAGCAGTTTGTGCCCGCCTTCTTCAACCTCATCCAGCCGCAGTCCAAGACCTCGGCAACTGTTGAAGCGGAATATCTGCGCAAAGTGTCCGCCTAGGCAGCCTCGCGCAGGTAATAAATCTGAGGTATCCGGCCCGGGTCGAATGTCTCAATCGCCTCAGGACCCAGTTCTTGAAGCGCATTGAGACATTCGGCGCTCTGGTCGAGCAGTGTCTCGACGTCCACTCCCACGTATTCCGGCGCGAAATACTCAAGCCGCTGAATGCCGGTCGAAAGCAAGATTACACAGCCCTTCCAGTTGCGGTTACCCAGGTGGTAGTACGCTACGGCCAGCTGTAAAATGCCCTGATAAAAAAGCTTGAGCGGGTGCAACGCTTCCATCCACAAGGCCTCGAGGGTATCGTGGCAGGCATAAAATTCCTGGCGATTAAACTCCTCGAGTCCTCGCCAGAATTCAGCAGGTAGCGACTCCATAGAGGTCAGCTCTCGTACTGGAGGTCAATTGTCTCGACTGTCTGAGAGGTACCTGCAAAGGGGTGGTCCGGAGGCAAAAACAGTAGGCAGTGGCATTCTTTACGCTCACGCATCGGCACACACGGACAGTTCCAATAGGCGGCAGCTACCTCTGCCTGCGGGTCCTCGTAATACCGGCATGGGCAAAGCATGGCCCCATATTTTTCCCGGTGCAGGGCTAGTCCTTCTAGCACGGCGGTTGTGACAGTTGGCACGGAGCAAAAATAGGTGCCGGTCTTGCTGGCATAGCTTTCAGCAAAATGGCGTGTCAACGCGAAGCTCGCTGGAGAAGCTTTATTCTCATCACCGGAGCGTGTCATAGCTGATGTCCTGTCGAATCGTTGTGTGCGTCCAGTGTACAAACGATAGATAAATAATCAACCCGACTACAGGTTCCCAGATGGAAAATCAGCACCAGGATTGTGCCCGGCGCTTCGCCGAACTGGCCCGGCTGGTCGGGCAGGTGCAGGCAGGTCTTGACGAGCCACGGGTCACGGAGCTCGCTGCCTCAGTAGCGCACATCGGGCACTATCTGGAGACGGTGCTTTTTGTCGGGCCGGTCTCTGAGCTGACGGCCGAGGCACGTTCTCAGGTCCTCTCAGCCAATACCGAACTGCAACGCGAGTACTCACTCCTGAGAGCTGAGCTAAGTTTCTTGCGCGTCAGCCGCTCTCAAGAGTCGCGAACACAACGGCTCGATCGCATCCACCGCCATCTCGAGCGTATGGGCAGGTACTCTACGGATATCAGCGCCTGGTTGCAGTAGTGCTGGGGGCAATGCACTCACGTTGGTTTGGCTTACAACTCGCAGCCGACAGCTTGGGCAATCGTGTCGAATCCGTGATTGTCAAGTTTGCGGCTTAGCCCCTCGAGAATGCGACGGACCATCCATGGCCCCTCGTATACCCAACCGGTGTAAACCTGGACAAGGCTTGCACCGCTTGTAATCTTTGCCCAGGCATCTTCCGCATTGAAAATGCCTCCCACTCCGATAATCGGTAACCTGCCGGCAGTCTCGCGGTAGATGTGAGCCACGACCTCGGTTGAGCGCTCGCGCAGTGGTGCCCCGCTCAGACCGCCCGCCTCGTGACGGTAAGTACTGACAAGACCCTCGCGGCCGATGGTGGTATTGGTTGCGATAACCCCGGCCAGACGGTAACGCATAGCCATCTCCAGTACGGTATCAATCTCCTGCCAATCGAGGTCCGGGGCAATCTTGACCAACAGCGGCTTATTGAGGCTATTAGCCGCTTGCAGACTGGCGAGGATTTCAGCAAGTGGCTTTGAGCGTTGTAGTTCGCGTAACCCCGGTGTGTTGGGCGAACTTACATTGACGACAAAATAATCGCCGTACGCGTAGAGCTTCTGGAAACTGTAGAGGTAATCGGCACTTGCCTCTTCAAGGGGCGTGAGCTTGGATTTGCCCAGGTTGATGCCAACTGGAATGCCAACTTTGTGACGCCCGAGTTGCTCGGCCATTCGGTCCGCACCCATGTTATTAAAACCCAGGCGATTGATCACTGCCTCGTCTTCGGCGAGGCGAAAAAGACGCGGACGGGGGTTGCCTTCCTGGGCATGTCTGGTCACGGTTCCAACCTCTACCAGACCAAAGCCAAGGTGCTCCCAGGTGGCAACGGCCGTGGCATTTTTATCGAAACCTGCCGCGACCCCAACCGGATTTGCAAAGCGCAGACCCCACAACTCGACTGCAAGACGCGGGTCATCAAAGCAAAACATCCGTCTGAGCACCCCGGCCCCTGGCCGCGCGGCGAACCGGGCCAGCAAATCAAGCGATCTGCGGTGCGCCTCCTCGGGATCGGTAGTCTTGAAGACTACCGGCCTGATGAGTCCCCGCCAGACCATCAATCTTCTCCGTCGTCCAGGGCGGCCTCGCTCGCCTCGGGCACCACCGCCACACCAACAATGGTGTCGTCCTCGTCGAGACGCTGCACGCGCACACCGGTTGCGGGCCGGGACTGCTCGGAGATCTCGTCTGATTGCTGGCGAATAACGACTCCCCGAGACGTCACAATCATCAACTGCTCGTCGGTGTTGACTACACGCAGAGCGGCCAGTTCGTCCCCCTCATCGCGGAACTTGGTTGCGATGACACCCATACCATCCCGGTTCTGGGCGCGGAAATCGCCGACGGGCACCCGCTTGCCGTATCCCCCCGCGGTGATAACCAGAACCCATGGGCCGCTCGCGCCATTGACCTCGGTCGTCTCCCGCTGCTCCCGACTCAGGATATCCATGCCCACCAGTTCGTCACCTTCGCGCAGGCGCATTGAGCGCACACCGCGAGCCGTACGTCCAAGCGCACGCAACTGCTCCTCGTCAGCCCGGAAGCGAACTGCCATACCCGCGCGCGAGCCAACCAGGATGTCATCCTCGGCCCTGGCCCTGCGCACCCAGCGCAACTCATCGCCCTCCTCGAGGCCAATCGCGATCAGGCCATTGGTGCGCAGGTTGCCAAAAGCAGACAGGGTCGTCTTTTTGATGAAGCCCTTACGAGTGAGCATCACCAGGTACTCATCAGCACTGAACTCAGTGACCGGTACGATTGAGGTCACCCGCTCAGAGAGTGGAACAGGCAACAACTGCACGATGGGTGTGCCCTTGGCTGTGCGTGAGCCCTGCGGTATCTGGTAGCCCCGCAGGCCGTAAACGACGCCGCGATCAGTAAAGAAGAGCACCGTATCGTGGGTGCAGCAGGTAAAGAAGTGCTCGACCGCGTCGTCTTCGCGCATGCGAGTGCCTGACTTACCACGAGTTGCACGCTTCTGGCAGTCGAAGGAATTGACCGGCTGGCGCTTGATGTAACCCTGCTCGGTCACAATCACGACCATCTCCTGATTGGCAATCAGGTCGGCGTTGTCAATCTCACCTTCCGCGATCAGGAAACGGGTGCGGCGCGGGTCGTTGAAGCGTTGCCTGATGGCCATCAACTCGGCCTGAATGATTTGCTGAATGCGCTCACGCCGGGCCAGCACATCAATCAAATCGGTAATCTTGACGAGCAGTTCCTCGTGCTCGGCCTGGATACGTCCGGCCTCGAGGTTGGTCAGGCGGCGCAGCTGCATCTGCAAAATCCCGTCGGCCTGCACCTCGCTCAGTTGAAAACGCGTCACCAATTGAGCACGGGCACCCGCTGCATCGTCTGCCGCACGGACGAGGGTAATGACGTCTTCGAGATTGGTCAGGGCAATCAGCAGGCCACTTAACAGATGGTCGCGTTCTTGGGCCTTGCGCAATTCATAGCGGGTACGCCTTGCAACAACTTCTTCTCGAAAACTTAAAAATGTCTCGAGCATGTCTTTGAGGGTGAGCAGACGCGGCTCACCCTCGACGAGGGCGAGCATATTGCAGCTGAAATTGGTCTGTAGGGGCGTGAGCTTGTAAAGGTTGTTGAGCACCACCCGGGG
>JACMIX010000446.1 GCA_014380935.1 Gloeobacterales cyanobacterium ES-bin-141
CAAAACTGATCTGTATCGCCCTACCGCTCACTTCCTGGGCTGCCTGAGTGATTGCCGTGGCGTAGTGCTGGTGGAGCCACCTGCGCGCGAAGGGGTTGGGGGTCTGGATAACCAGATGATCCTCTTGAAAACTCTGTGCCGTGGCGGGCTTGATCCAGGCCTCAAAAGTGGGACGGCTCAGGTTCCCCTGGAGGTGACCGAGAATATCTGCCCAAAGTTTTTCCACCAATGGTCACCTGCCGGAGGGTATGTACTGTAAACCGGATTTGCCCGGCCAATCTAGACGGCAATTTTACCCAGGATCGTCTGGCCCGTCCACACGGTTTTCAGGGAGGGCCGTTCCCTGGCTATACTGGCGAATGCTGCCTTTTTAGCTGGACTACCATGAAGAGAACTTTAGGGGGCACGACCCGCAAGCGTCAAAAGACCTCGGGCTTTCGTGCCAGGATGCGAACTGCTAGTGGACGACGGGTGCTCGCCGCCCGTAGACGTCGAGGCAGGCACCGTCTTTCGGTGTGATGGGTGCTGCCCGTACTGCATCGCTTACGTGCCTCACGCGACTTCGAGCAGGTCTACCGCCAGGGTAAACGCTATGGGGGAAGCTTGCTCAACGTTTTTGTACTGGGATGTGAACCTGGACCTACCCGTATCGGCATCACCGCCAGCCGCAAAGTCGGTAATGCTGTCCGTCGAAATCGGCTCAAGCGGCTCGTACGCGAATCTTTGCGGCCACTGGTCCTAAAGCTCACGGATGGGTTCAAAATTGTAGTAGTCGTCCGTCCCCGACCGGGCAGTGAAAACCCTTCGCTTCTGCAGATGGGTGAGGAGATAAGCAGTTTGCTGATGCGTAGTGGCCTCCTGGGGAAAGCGACACCTATCAGTTCTGAGGTATCGGATGGCAGTTCAGGAAGAGGTGCAGTTTGAAGGGCGTCCCCATGTTGTCGATTTGCTCGTCAATACGCTGCTGCTGGTCACGGTTATCTGGCTACCGCTGTGGGTGGGATCACTGGTACGGTTCTTGTTTGTGCGCTACCGCATCACCAATCGGCGGGTGACGATCCAGAGCGGCTGGCTCGGACAAAAGCGATCTGATGTGGTTTATCGAGAGATTGCCTCGGTCAAAGTCATCCCTAACTCTCTGATTGGTGGCATCTTCAACTACGGTGTGCTGATTTTTACGACCAAAGACGGCACCCAGTTCGAGATGAAGTCCTTGCCCCGATTCCGGGAACTTGCCCAGTACATGGAGGAGCGGCTCGACCGTCGCCGCACTGGTGATGTCTCCCGCACAAAGCGTTAAGACATTCGGACAAACTGTCCTACCCATTTCCCCAGGTTCCGCACGGCTCTGTATGATTAAGCCTGTGGCGGTTTTGGGGGAAAGGTTTTGCAGACTACCATCCAGCGGATTCTGTGCCGGGAAATTCTCGACTCTCGTGGTCGTCCGACCCTGGAGGCGGAGGTCTATCTGAATGGAGGCGCGCACGGACGGGCAGCGGTCCCGAGCGGAGCCTCGACCGGCAGCTTCGAAGCTCACGAACTGCGCGACAACGACAAAAGCCGCTACGGCGGCAAAGGCACCCTTACAGCCGTCCGTAACGTCCTTCAGGTGATTGCACCTGAAGTAGTGGGTCTGGATGCGCTCGACCAACTCGGGCTTGACCGGCGTCTAATTGCCCTGGACGGCTCCCCCAACAAGGCCAATCTGGGTGCAAATGCCCTGCTGTCGGTCTCACTTGCCACTGCCCACGCCGCAGCCAATGCGCTTGAGCTTCCCCTTTTTCGCTACCTGGGCGGGCCGCTTGCCAACCTTCTGCCTGTACCCTGCTTGAATGTCCTCAACGGTGGCGCACACGCCGACAACAATGTCGATGTTCAGGAATTTATGATCGTCCCGGTCGGGGCCACCAGCTTTCGTGAGGCTCTACGGTATGGGGCTGAGGTCTTTGCCACGCTGCGCGGGGTCCTGCACAGTCGCCAGTTGAGTACCAGTGTCGGGGACGAGGGCGGCTTTGCGCCGAACTTGCCCTCAAACAAAGCGGCCCTCGACCTGCTGATGCAGGCAATCGAAGCAGCGGGGTACCGTCCCGGTCCTGATATCGCCATCGCCATGGACGTTGCCGCAACCGAATTTTACCGGGATGGCCAATATCACTACGACGGTGAGTCGCACAGTGCGAACGAGCTCATCGACTATCTGACTAACCTGGCCGACAACTATCCGATTCTGTCGATCGAGGATGGTCTCGCCGAGGACGACTGGCCACACTGGCAGATCCTGACCGAGCGACTCGACGCTCAGCTGCAACTAGTAGGAGACGATCTGTTTGTCACCAACCGCACCCGTTTACAAAAGGGGATCGAGATGGGGGTTGCCAATGCCATCTTGATCAAGGTCAACCAGATCGGGACGCTAAGCGAGACCTTGGAAACGATCGACACCGCCAACCGTGCCCAGTATCGCTCGATGATTTCCCACCGCTCCGGTGAGACCGAGGACGTGACGATTGCAGACCTGGCCGTCGCAACCCGGAGTGGACAGATCAAGACCGGTTCTGTCGCTCGCTCCGAACGTGTCGCCAAGTATAACCAGCTCCTGCGCATTGAGGAAATGCTGGGCAGCAATGCCGAATACCCCGGTTCGCAAGCCTTTTGAGGTCCTCGGTTTTCATTCCTTGGGCAGAGGTCTAGACGATTACTAGACAGTTAGGATGTGTCCATCAATGCAAACTACCGATGGCACGCAAGTGCTGCAAGGAGACAACTATGGGCGTCGATGATCGTTTGAGTGCAACTGGTAAGAATCTGGAAGGCAAAGCTCAAGAAGCCCTGGGTAACGTAACTGGCGATCCAAAGGACAAGGCAGAGGGCAAAGCCAAGCAGATTGATGCCTCCGCCGAACATGCCAAGGAAGATGTGAAGGACGAGGCCAAGCGCCGGGTCGATAACGTCTAAACAGGCAATTGTTCGCTCACAATCACGACTCCACCCCGGTAGCGCACTTAACCCTGTGCACAGCGGAAGCCCGCGAAAATCTCGCGGATGCCGGGGTGGTACCAATTTCGAAAGCTGCTACGTAATACCCAGGGTTGTGTGGCCCAACTGCCGCCCTTGAGAACGCGATGTTGGAAATCAAAATAGGGCGCTGAATAGCCGGGGTAAGGATAACTCGTAAAGCCATCGTAGGCATGAAACCAGGTTGAGGTCCATTCCCAAACGTTTCTACTTGGTGCATCTGAGTGGCTAGTTACCGGGACTGCCACGGATTGGGAATGGCTGTGGTTGAAGGTCTTGGGTAGTTGTTTTGTAGCGATGTAAGCGGCTGCCTTTTCCCACTCAGCCTCCGTCGGCAGACGCTTATTCACAAATTGGGCGTACGCTTCTGCTTCATACGCACTTACTCCGCACACCGGGAGTCGATCATCCTCAGTCATGCTCCAGTAGAGCGGCTGGGTAACCTTTTGGGTTTCAAGCCAGGACCAGCCTTCCTCTGACCACCAGCAGCGCTCATGGTATCCTCCTGCTGACATGAAAGCGCGGTATTGAGCCCGGGTTACAGGATAGAGATCAATCCAATAGGGCTCAAGATGAACCCTGTGAGCAGGTCTTTCATTGTCCAGCGCATCGACAGAATCGCTCCCCTGCTCGAAGTTGCCCGCCTCGACGAAAATACTCTGTGCCAGTTGCTCATATCGGTCGGCTTGCATGAGTTCTTGAGGAGGACCAGACATTACAGGATTGGCAAGCTGGGTCAAGCGCTGTAACTGCAACACGATGGCAACGGTTTCGCCGTGCTG
>JACMIX010000447.1 GCA_014380935.1 Gloeobacterales cyanobacterium ES-bin-141
ATCTAACCGGGTACACAAGCGCGGAACTTCAGGGTAAAGGCCCCAATTCTTACAACTTCATCACCGATCCCGACGATTATGCGCATCTGAGCCAGGTGATCAAAGCGGCAATCGCCGATCGACTTCCCTACGAGCGGGAGTACCGCATCCGGACCAAATCAGGCGAACAGCGGTGGCTGTGGGAAAAAGGCAGTCCGGTGATCGACGATCACGGTCAGATCCACAGCATCGAGGGCTTCATCACCGATATCACCGAACTTAAACGGGTCGAACGCGAGCTTATTGCCGCCCGTGAGACAGCCGAAGAGGCGACACGTCTGAAGTCTGAGTTCCTGGCCAACATGAGCCACGAGATCCGTACGCCCATGAACGGTGTCATCGGCATGACCAATTTGCTGCTTGACACCAAACTTACCCGCGATCAACGCGACTACGCTCAGACTGTGCACCACTCGAGCCAGGCTCTGCTGACGATCATCAACGATATTCTCGATTTCTCGAAAATCGAGGCGGGCAAGCTCGAACTAGAGGTAGTCGAGTTCAACGTGCAGCAGGTGGTCGAGGAGGTCACCGGCCTGCTCGCCGAACAGGCTGACGCGAAAGGATTGGAACTGGTCTGTCTGGTGGATGGACATGTACCCCGCGTGCTGCTCGGTGACCCCGGACGGTTGCGCCAGGTACTCACCAATCTGCTCGGCAACGCCGTCAAATTTACAGAACGCGGAGAAGTGGCGGTCGAGGTTCACCTGGTGGAGCAAGGGGACGGAATGGTATCGCTAGACGTTGAGGTCCGCGACACAGGCATCGGCATCGCCACTGAGGCCAAAGCGCGTTTGTTCCGGTCTTTTTGCCAGGCTGACGGTTCAACGACCCGCAAGTATGGAGGTACCGGCCTGGGGCTTGCCATCTCCAGGCAGC
The DNA here is from genome assembly GCA_014380935.1 of Gloeobacterales cyanobacterium ES-bin-141. Classification (GTDB taxonomy): domain Bacteria; phylum Cyanobacteriota; class Cyanobacteriia; order Gloeobacterales; family Gloeobacteraceae; genus JACMIX01. The sequence continues at coordinate 919 of JACMIX010000447.1, forward strand.
TTGTCGAGATGATGGGTGGTCGAATCGGGGTCGAGAGCACTCCTGAGCGAGGTTCCACCTTCTGGTTCACCTTGAAGTTGGCTCTCCCTTCCACGGACGGCGAGCACGCGCAGGCTCCCGGTGAGCAGCCCGGTCTTCAGGGTCTGCGCGTACTCGTGGTGGATGACAATGCTTTGTGTCGTGAGTTCTTGAGCCGCCAGCTCGGTTTCTGGCAAGTACAAACCGACAAGGCAGCGAATGGACCCGAGGCTCTGGCGTTACTTCGGGATGCCGCGGCTTCCGGGATCCCTTACGACCTGGTGATGCTCGACCTTGCGATGCCCGATGTGGATGGCCTGGGATTAGTTCGTACCATCAAGGCGGCCCCCCAGTTCGGGCTCGTGCGACTGGTGCTGCTGATGCCCTTCGGTCAGCACGCTCAGCTGAGCGATGCGGCACAGAGGGCAACTGCCGCTCTGCTCACCAAGCCTGTGCGTCCATCACAATTGCTTCAGTGCCTGGAGACGGTTATGGGTGCGCCGTGCAGCGCTCAAACCTTGCCAAACCACCAGGTCCCAGATGACGTCGAGCCGGTCTTGCACAAGCGCATCTTGCTGGCCGAGGACAACGTCGTTAATCAGAAGGTAATGGTGCGGCATCTCCAAAAATTGGGCTACTGCCCGGATGTGGCCACCAACGGATACGAGGTCCTCGAAGCGATTGAGCACTTCCCTTACGCACTGGTGCTGATGGATTGCCAGATGCCCGAGATGGATGGTTATGAAGCCACCTGCGAGATCCGCAGGCGTGAACAGATACAGCCGGCGTCCAGTTGCCGCCGCACCTCCATCGTCGCTGTGACCGCCAACGCCATGCCGAGCGACCGGGAGAGGTGTATCAAGGCCGGGATGGACGACTACATCACCAAGCCCATCAAGCAGGAAGACCTGGTTGCCATCCTGAAGCGTTGGCTGCACGAATAGTCACCGCTGCTACTGATGCAGACTCCAGAAACCAGTGAACTCCTCCTGGTCGGGGCGCTGGATGACCAAAAAGTGATGCCCCGCGCTCCGCTCTTTGGCCTGCTCAAAGTCCTCACCCTCACCAATAATCTGAGCATTGCGGAAACTCACCATCACCCAACGCTCCTCTATACCCGCCTCCAGCACCAGGCTTGCCGGTTTACCGGGTTGAAAATACAGCCAAGCGGGGTCCACACCACTCATCCAGGCCGCCAGCGGCTCGGCCCGTTCGGAGAAGATCACCACTCCCGGGACCGGGACCGGAGGCAGGGCAAAATTCAGTTGTTCCCCAAAGGGAATCTCAAGCTCCTTGAGTTCCCGGATCTCGGTGGCCGAGAGGGCGACAAAAGCCCACCTTTCACCCCGAAGTGCATCGGGGAGAGGGCGCGCAGGCGCGCGTTCTAGACCCGCGGGTGGCGGTCCAGGCGGCTGATACCCGGTCTCGCTCGGGTACAGGTCGCGTTCGCGTGCCCGTAACCACTCCTCCAGATAAAAAGTACGCCGGGTTAGACGCGTCTGGAGGTCAAGCTCTTTGCAGGCACGCTCGACGATGCCGCTCATCAGGGGTCGGAAGTAGAGGACCCGTTGGGGCGGAGCGGGTGCCTCGGCAAGTGCTATTTGCAGGTTTTCTCTGAGCCAGGTTGCATTTGCCTCCTGCGGAGAGCACCGCCGCTCGAAGCGCCAGCCCGTGGCTCGGTCGTGAATCAGCAACTCCCAGATTTTGCGATTGTCCGCATCGACCAGCGGTCGATAATAAAAGTCCAGTTCCCAGTCCACGCTCCTGCCCATGCCTAGTTGCCGAGGGCGCGCAGGAAGCGGCGCAACCCATCCAGCAAGCCCTCACCCCTGGGGTTAAAGGCATTGTCGATTTCCTCCCCGCTGGGTTGCTGGTCTAGTTCGGCTGCCAATACATAGTCGCCCTCAACCTCGCGCCATAATTGCCAGCGTCTCGGATAACACCGGTAAACAGCTCCCGCATCCAGGGGCTGAATCGCGTAGACGGTCTTGAAGGTGGAGAGAAAGCGCTGGCGCAGTTGCCGACCTGCAAGACCGATCCCAACCATGCCGCCTTCCTCAAGGTGCGAATTGAGCAAGAGCAGGGGTTTACCCGGGATTGCGCTCGCCAGTTTCTCCACCGCTTCCACCTCGACGGCACCCGGTTCGAGCAGGACAAAGGCATTGTAATCAAGTCCCGAGCGCAGCAGTTCGCTGATGCCGCGCAGGTCGTAGTCGACCGCGCCCAGGGTGCGGCGGGCGAGGGCGGCAGCTCCGGGATCGGTGAAGACGACCGCCTGGGGAGCCGTGAGTTCTGCTACCAGGGACTGTACGACCGGTAGGATATCGATTCCGGGAATTTTGATCGTCACTTGTAGTCGGGTCTGCCCGTCTTCTATGGCCCGGGTGACGGCCTGGTTGAGTTCGATGAGCGTCTCATCGAGGGTACGAGGAAGTTCTGACATTGGCTCCGGCTCTTGCTACCTCATCTTACAGGCCAGCCCGACTCCGCAGGATCGCTTCGGCCAGCCACAGATCGAAGGGGGTTGTGACTTTGATATTGGTCTCCTCACCGGGGATCACCTCGACCGGGTAGCCCAGCAACTCGAAGAGGGCCGCATCGTCGGTGACCTGGATGGCTTGCTCTCGAGCCCGAGCGTGAGCCGCTTTGAGCAACCCGACATCAAATCCTTGTGGGGTCTGTGCTGCCCACAGCCGCTCACGGATGGGAGTGGCCTGGACTCTATGGGTTTCGGGATCAACTTCTTTGATCGTGTCCTTGACAGGTACGGCAGTGATGATCGCCGTCCCTCCTATGAGAGCTGCACTGCTGAGGTCGAGCAAGGTAGGGGTGGCAAGGCAACGGGCTCCATCGTGGATGAGAACGTGTGCGGCTTCGGGAGGCAGGCTCAATAGACCCCGGCTGACGGACTCCTGGCGGGTTGAGCCGCCTTCGATCCACTGGACCGGGGTTGTAATTGGGTCGCGCTCCAGGGAATCTGTCACGGCCTGCCGGTCTACCGGTTGGCCAATAATGCCGATCCAAACGATCGATTCGGCCTTGTCTGCTGCCTGAAGGGTCCAGGCGAGCACGTTCCGCTCGAGCAGCGGCAGCAGCAGTTTGTTGCCGCTGCTGCCCATGCGGCTACCGCGTCCGGCAGCCGGGATCAACAAGTGCATCAAGACCCGCCCAGGTCGCCCACGTAGGGCAACTCGCGGTAACACTCGGCCAGGTCCATACCGTATCCGACGACGAAGCGGTTCCCCACACTGAAGCCCCGGTAATGAATTTCAACCGGCATGATTCGTCGGGCCGGTTTGTCGAGGAGCGTACAGACTTTGAGTGAGTGAGGGTGACAGGCGCGCAGATTTTCGAGAATACGGCTCAAGGTTCGGCCGGTATCGACGATGTCCTCAATCACAAGTAGGTGGTGTCCCCCCAGGCTTGCAGGGCCGGGAATATCAACGTGTAATTCCCCGGAACTCGTGCCATCGCGGTAGCTGCTCGCGCGCAGAAACTCCAACCGTACCGGTAGAGCAAGACAGCGCACCAGGTCGGCGCTGAATATCCAGGCACCCTTTAGAACCGGTAGAACAATCAGAGGATGTTGCCGGGAAACCAGTGCTTTGTAGTCCTGGGAAACATGCCGGGCAAGTCGGCTCACCTGCTCGGCAATAGCTGCTTCAGAAAAAAGAACGTTGACCAAGACGTGCGACCAGACTACTGTTTTGCTGATTTAATCTACCAGGCCCGAGGAGGATGAGGCCGGGGCATCCGAAATGTGATCCAGCACAGCACAGATCTCGTCGCTGTAAGCATTTGCATCCGCGAAGGAGAACAGGTGTTTGAAGCGCAGTCGGCCCCGGACATCGATGACAAATTGACCGGGTAGAGGCGCGCCCAGTGCCTGACCTAGTTTGTAAGACCGGAAAGCCGCACAGGTCGTATCGACCAAAAGCGGGCTTTCAAGCTCCAATTCCTGAACGATTCGCCCACTCTGGGCCTGGTCTGTGCTGGTGATGACGAGTAATTCTGCCCCACGTTCGCGCAGCTGGCTGTAGTGCTGTTTAAGGTCTTGAATGTGAGGGTAGCAGATGGGGCAGAAGAGTTTGTCGGTAAAGATGCGCGTGAAGGCCAGTACGACTGGTTGCTTGCCCAGGTAGTCCGATAGCCGGACAGGCCGCGCTTGTTGCACGCAGTAGAGTTCAAAATCCGGCGCACGCTCGCCGATGCGCAGGTCATTGGTTGCCGGCAACGGCAGGAAATTGCGGCCAAAACGTCCGTTCAGCAAGCCACCACTTATCGCTTCGAGCATCGTGGACCTTCACTTTTCTTCATATACTTCTGGATTCATTGTAGTAGTCCGGGTAGGGCAATTTCAGACAAAGAGTTACCCCACTTTTGTGATGACACACATGTCAGCGAACTATAACCACCCTCACTGTTCTCTATCAAAAGTGGTAAAGTTAAGTTAAGAAATTACGGAGAGTGCTGCGGGTTCCTCATGGTCCCGCGGTTTTTTTATGCGCACAATGAGACTCTCGCGCTGCTTGCGTCCACGCTCCTAAAGCTGTGCCATTCTGCTCCCATGCCAGATCCGCTTGATTTTTTGACTGCGAGTTACGAATACGACCTCCCCGAGCGGCAGATTGCCCAGGATCCGGTCGTTCCCCGGGATCAGTCCCGTCTACTGGTGGTTTATCCTGACCGTCATATCCACCGGCGCTTCGACGCACTGCCTGAACTGCTGCGTCCGGGAGATCTGTTAGTTCTCAACGACACACGGGTCATCCCGGCCCGGCTGATTGGACACAGACCGGGTGGTGGCAGGGCAGAGTTGCTGCTTATCGAGCCCGAAGCGCCCCTGCACTGGCTATGCCTGGTCAAGCCTGCCCGCAAACTTATCGTGGGAGCACGGGTAGTGTTTGGCGAGGGGTTGCTCACGGGGACGGTGAGTGCCGTGGATCCCGCGACTGGTGGGCGTTGGGTTCGCTTCGAGACGGATGGTACAGGCTTTGAGACGTTACTTGAGAAACTCGGCCGGGTGCCTCTACCACCTTACCTGGAGCAGAGCACGGCGAGTCCCGAGCAATACCAGACGGTCTGGGCCACGCGGCCGGGAGCGGTCGCAGCCCCAACGGCCGGGTTGCACTTTACACCCCGATTGCTCGAAGAACTGGCCCGACGCGACATTGCCCAAACCCGTATCACTCTGCACGTGGGCATCGGAACGTTCCGACCCGTACAGGCCGTGCATATCGAAGCGCATCGTCTGCACAGCGAGTGGACGGAGGTGAGTGAGCAGACTGTACAGGCCGTCGAGCGTACCCACGCACGGGGCGGGCGGGTAATCGCCGTGGGCACCACCAGTGCACGGGCTCTCGAGAGTGCAGCCCGGGGAGGCTCTTTGCAGTCCTTCAGCGGGCGGGCAGACCTGTTTATTTATCCGGGCTATCGCTGGTGTGTGGTGGATGGGCTGATCACCAACTTTCACCTGCCGCGCTCAAGCCTGTTGATGCTGGTGAGCGGCCTGATTGGCCGTCATCGTCTGTTGGAGCTTTACCGGGAGGCGATCGAACTGGACTACCGCTTCTATTCATTTGGGGATGCAATGCTGATTCTGCCACCAGACCGGAGCGGTGTTGCACAGGTGCGCGCCGACGGGGGAGACGGTTAAGGTTCCTCAGCTGGGCGGAAGCAGGAGTTCACCAATGTCGTATAGTCCGTCCGTCCCGTCCGGGACTTCGAAGGAGAGTGGCAGGCGGCGCGGCAGACGCAGTTCGTAGCGGCCGGGCTTGAGACCGGCGAGGGCGAATTTGCCGATCCGGTTGGTAAAGAGCGTCGCGGGCTGCCAGCGTGGGTCCGATAGGCTGACCAGTTCGCCTGTCAGCAGTGCGGCGGGTTGTCCATCGCCCTGGCGCATCAGGCCGCGCAGGAACACGGTGTTTTCGGTACCCAGGCGGATGAGGGTGCCGCTTTTATAGGTCGGCATCAGGTGATAGCTTGCCGGCCCCAGTTCGTAGCCCGCCGGCAGGTCGGGGGCATCCACCTGCAGCCGGGTATAGTGGTACGCCGGTAGATCGGGTACTACCGCCGGACCGATGGCATCGGCCCGAGCGGCGTAACCGAACTCCGTCTTGTTGACGCCCACCAGGCGCCCGCCCAGGTTCGGGTGGGGTGCTACCAGGGCAAAACTGTTCGTGATCGGCCGGGTCCAGGCGAACTGCCCGCCCGCGAAGGCGATGGCTGTCCCGACTGTCAGGCGTGAGGTTTGAGTGTAGCCACCGTCAGGCGATAGGGGCAGCATGTCGTGGGTAAAACCCACCTCGGCCCGGTAGCCGGTGTAGTTCACCCTGGCGTCCAGGCCAGTACCCCTGGCCCCGGCGAGGATGCCCACCGAGGAGTTGAAGACGTTCGTTATACCGGGTGTGCGCTGGTTCCATCTGACACGGGTGCCGCTCGCACTGGCGCTTACCTCGGTGGACTGGTAGGTTTCGGGGCGGGACCAGACCAGGTTGGCGACGATATCGCTGCCCACCTGGGAGGTGCCGCCCAGGTTGTAGTTGAGCGCCAGGTTTATCCCCAGGCCGTTCTGGAAGGTTTTTGACAGCCCTCCCGACAACCGGCAGGAGTCCTGCCCGCCAGGGGTACCAAACTGGCAACTGGTGCTCACACTGGCACTGATATCATTAAGCACTTTCTGGCTGTAGCCGACCGTCGCGGCGTAGCGGAAGGCGGCTGGTGGCAGCGATAGGAGAGGGGTTAAGGAGGATAGTAAGACAACCGGTTGCAGCGTGTCGAACGTCTGGAAGGATGCACCCCGGTATTCGAGGTTGAAATGGAAAGCGCGCTGGCTCGGATTGTCCGGGCCGAACCGGGCGTAGCTGTAGCGCAAGCGTCCGGCGAAGTCACTGCCTACCGGAGCATTAGAGAAGGCCAGATCGGTCGCCAGGTTGCCAAAGGGTGTCGCCCAGATCGCCTCGGTGCCGAGCAGTTGCCGTCCGGCCGAAGCTTGCAAGTAGCCGCCCAGGGTGAGGGCGTCGGTGACTCCCCTACGGTGGAACATTGACACCAGCGGCTGCGACCAGTCATAGGTCCGCGAGCTGCCGCCAGCGGCGACAACACCAACTCCGTAGGCGAACTGCTCAAGCCCGGCCGCGAGAGCGTTATCGGTCGTCCCCTGTGAGGCGTCGAGGCGCTGCACCCGTCCGAGGTCGTCGGTAATCACCAGTTGCAGGTTGTTGAGGCCACCAAACAGCGGCAGGTTGCGCACGTCTTGCTGGCCTGCGGGTAGTTGTAGCGTCTGGCTCAGGGTGCCGTTGACGTAGATTTCGATCCGCGAAGGACGTTCCAGGAAGAACTCAAACCGGCCCCCCGGCCGGGACGTCAGGTACGGCTGCAATGAGAAGTTACGGGCAATCCCCGCACCGAAGACTGGTAGGCTACCCCCGAAGCCCACTGTCGGCAGTGTGAAATCCCCGGCCACCAAGCGCTGTGCCCGCTCCGGCATGTCATGCACCAGCCGCAGCTCGCCCCGTGTCCAGGTAGGAGTCGGACCCTCAGCGAACTGGGCGTTTCCTTCGAACACCCATCCTTTCCAGTTGAGGGCACCGTCGATGCCCAGGCGCAGTGGCTGGCGTCCGGTGGATGTCCCGCTCGTCCCCGTCCAGACAAAATCCTGTGCTGCCCGCAGGTTGACAAAGCCGCTGAGGTCGGCGGGCGGTAGTGCCTCGCCCATCTCTCGCGGCAAGTTGGCTGCCCTCGCATCGAACCGACCCGGCTGTCTGAGGGCCGGGGGAATCCGGATTTGTACCTCGAGCCGCCGCGTATCGAAGAGGGCATCGAGACCGTTTTGCCGGAGGGCTTTCATGGTCAGGTTTCCCTCTGCGTCGACGGCGGCACGTAGCCGCTCGAGCGTCTCCGGCTGCACCAGCTTCGCAAGCTGTACCAGAACCGTCGCCTGCAACCGCACGGCCTCTTCTTCGGAGGCAGGCACTACCAGAATCTCGTCCTGGTTTTTGCCGTCGATCGATAGCTGTGCGGGTACCGGCTGTCTGGTGGTGCGCGAGCGGCCAAAAGCGCGCTCGAATAGCTCTTCCTCACTCGGCGGTGTGGAAGGTTGGGCGAGGACTTTCCCGGCCAGGCCGGAAAACATGGCCAGCAGTACCACCCCGCCAAGGGTCAGGGCGAGAGCCCTTTGCTGCCTACCCTCCCGGGCAATGGCCAAATGACGGGTGCAGGCACAAGCGTTCATGGTAGCTAGACTGGCGGTTGTGGCATCAGTTTTAAAGGGAAGGTGCAGCCGGCTCGATAACTACTTCCACCGGTCCTACCGGAAGTTGTTCGGGCCAGGGGATGAAGAACAGGCGGCTGTGGCCGGCCAGCAGGTTCTCACCGCGGATGGCCTGCAGCTGCTCCTCCGAAAGCTGCACAGTCGCATTGGGTAGCCGTCGGCCGCTCTGATCGATAGCGGTGACGGTCAGCTTCAGCGCCTTGAGCAGCTGATGGGCCGTTCCCCGGTTCTCGACTGTAACGGCTAGCTGGTCGGTGCGCTCTTTGCTCTGGTGGTGGGTTGCTGCCCCGATACTCAGTTGGGGAGCTGCCCCCCGCGGGGTGATAAACAGTGAACCGACGTAGCGGAAGACCGTGTTGATTTTGACCGAGATGCCGTTGGTTTGCACCGTCTGCTGCTCGAGGTCGATAGGCACCTGCTCGGTGATAAGCCGGTAAGCCAGTTCCTGTTTCGGGTTCGCATCGCCTACCCAACTGACCCGCACTGTCTGGCTCTGACCCGGTCTGAGCAGGATCTGCGGCGGGTAGATCAAAAAGTCATCCTCGGCATCGGGGTTCGTCTCTGTGCCGTCCAGGGCGACCTGACGACTGACAAGGTGGAGCTGGACGGCAACTGGCTGGTCGCCCATGCTCTCTACTTCAAATGTCTGAGTTGAGCGGTTCCCCGCGGGCTCGAATGTTGCGCTCATCGGTGCGAGGCGGTACGATGCCCCGGCCAAAACCGGCGAACACAGCACAACCAGCCCGAGATACCCCGCCAGCAGTCCTGCCGGGTAAACGGTTGTTTTCACCTTGTGTATTCCTACAATTCAGATACAGTTATGGGCCGGGGCTGCCAAAGCCTGACCCCGACCCGTGACCTGTTACAGAGTACCCACCAGGAGCCGGTTAGGGCGCTGCAATCGAAACGGTAAGGGTGTCAGTGTAAGTACCGGAGGGCTTGGCCTGCCGGTTTGCTTCGGTAACGGTGAGTGCAAGAGCGCGGTCGCAGCCGCTGTCGTTGGCACAGTCAAGGTATCCTGCGGCACCGGCGGCCTTGGTTTCGACCGTTACTGCTGTTGTGTCGGCAATCACGACGTTGCCGCTAGCGTATATGAGGGTATAGGGAATGCTGTAGTCGATGGCGTTGATGGTTGACTTGAGGTTTGCCACGTTCGCTGAGGCGACGGTGAGTTTGTAACCGTCGGCCGAGTTAGATTTGATATTTACCGACCCGATACTCTGGCTGGTAACGCCTCCAAAGTTTGCACTTGGGAAATTGAAGGTTGGCGTGCCACTAATCGCAATCGTTCGGATTTCCGGGTTGCCTGCACTCACATTGATCGTATCGGCCTGGGCTAAGAAA
>JACMIX010000448.1 GCA_014380935.1 Gloeobacterales cyanobacterium ES-bin-141
GGTGGCGTAGATGGAGCGCTTCGGGTCGAGGTTGGCAGTATAGATACCAAGGTTCATATCGGTCATCAGAGCACCGAGCATGAGCAGGCAATCGCTTGCCTCTACGTACTCGCGCACCTCCTCACGACCGATCGCTCCTTCGTAAATGCCGATATAGCGCGGATCACTCTCGCTAAATACAGATTTGCCAAGGATCGTCGAGGCAACCGGCAGGTTCGTTTTCTCCACCAGACGGGTGAGTAAGCCCTGTAGCCCGAAGCGATGCAGTTCTTCACCTGCCAGAATCACGGGCTGACGGGCACGATTGATAAGGGTGACCGCTTCACGGACTGCCTCGCTCAGAGCATCCGGATCGCTAGATTCCAGCTCCGGTAGGTGGTGTGACACTGAGCCCAAACGCCCTACCATGTCGCGCGGCAGTTCGATGTAGACCGGCCGCCTGTAGCGCAACGCGGCGGCAAAGACACGGTCAATTTCTTGAAAGGCCGTCTCAGGGTCGTCGAGAACGGTCGAAGCGACCGTCAACTGTTCGAAAACTTTGAGCTGCGTATCGAAGTCGCGCACTTTGTGGTGCAGCAGGGGATTCTTGGCACGCTCGTTGGTTCCCGGTGCACCACTAATTACGATCACCGGCGACTTTTCTGCATAAGCCTGGGCGGTTGTGTTGGCTACTTTCAACCCGCCCACGCAGTAGGTGACACAGACCGCCCCAAGGCCGCGCACGCGTGCGTAAGCATCGGCAGCAAAGCCCGCTCCTTGCTCGTCGCAGGTGTTGATAATCGCAAGTGGGCTGTCGTTAAGCTGCTTAAAAAATCCGAGTACGTAGTCGCCAGGAACTCCGAAAACATGGTGGACGCCGTGAGCCAAAAGTCGCTCTATCAGATATCCGCCGATAGACATTGCACCGTTGTTCATGTCGCCAGGCCTGCTCTCAGGAACTCTATCCGACTTCATTATTCTGCTGTGTTCCCCGGCCGGATTAGCCTTCACATAAATCGCAACTTGTCGGACCTGGAGCCATTCGATAACTTGGGATGTGACCGGTCCACCCCAACCCATGCCCGAACCTGACGCTCCGCAACCGCTTTCTCCGCTTGACCCGGAACTCGATATCAGCCAGAACCACTACTGGCAATACCACGGTCTCGAAGCACTCCTCGGCTGCAAAAAACCCATAACCGCTTCTCACGATGAAGACCTCTTTATCGCCGTGCACCAGATCTGCGAGGTTGCTTTTCATCAGATGCTGATCGACCTCGAACGCGTGCTCGCCGCCCTTACCACCGCCCTCGATGAGGCCAATCCAATTGGTGAGACGCGCGAGGCCTGTTATTTTCTAGAGCGGGTCTTGCGCCTCTACACAGTGGTCGTTGATACGATGCCGATCCTCGGCACCATGCGCGCCTTTGTTGAGTTTCGGACCAGCATTGGTCCAACCAGCGGATTTCAATCTTTTCAGTTTCGGCACCTTGAAATTATGAGCGGTGTGCAGATGCCCTACTGGCAGGGCGGCACCAGCGATGCCCACGGCCAGAGACACATCGCCGAGCTGGAATTCGAGCGACGCTACGGCGCTGACGTAGCAGCCTGGTTCGCGCGGCACCGCAGCGATAGTCTTGCGTTCTACTATCAAAAGCTACTCGATCGCACCGTCGAAACCGCTCTCACTGAAAAACTGGCGACTCTCGACCGCCATCCGCACGCCGCTCCCCTCCTCGGGCAACTGCGTTACTACGAGGTCCTACAATCGCGCTTCCATCGCGCTCACCTGGGTCTGGCAATTCGGCAACTGGCGATTGTCGACACCAGCACCGGAACGGGCGGTACCAGCTTCAACCGTTATCTTTCCAGGTACTCCAGGGAAATTGCTCCCCTTTTTCCAGGTCTTCGCGACAGAACCGATGCGGTATTCGGTCCTGATGAGCTGCCTGCAAGCCAACTGTAGTCTGATCTAGAGCACTTCAGATTTGCGGGTGGCGTAACCGATAGCCGGCGGCTTTGAGTTTGGTATTGCTGACCCGAGCGTTGTAGGGTCGGGACGAAGCGACAATGCCATCCCAACTCGGGATGTTCAGGCCGTGCAGGTTAAAGAGGTACTCAAGGAGTGCACGTCTGGTCAAGGGGTCGTCGCCGACCAGATTGAAAACGCCCACCAGCCGGCGTTCCAGGGCAAAAGTGAGCGCACCGACGATGTCTTCCAGGTGAA
>JACMIX010000057.1 GCA_014380935.1 Gloeobacterales cyanobacterium ES-bin-141
AAGAGCTCGGCCGCAAAGGTGAGAAGTTGCTCTCCTCAGAAGAGAAGTTTCTCAACATGACTCTTGAGCAACAGGGAAAACTCTTTTACTACAATCCCCGGGCCTCGGTCCAGCACTGGGTATCCAAGGAACGCGTCAACCCGAGCTGGGTTGTCAGCCGTGCCTACTGGCAGGGCTGGTCTGAGGCTGTGGTAGCACATGTCCTGGGCCAGACACGGGGCAAATTGCGGCGAGAAGGTGGCCTGAGACTGCTCAAGAACGTCTTGAATCCCCAAAACGTTCTTGCTTACATGCAGGCCAACCCTCAAGCCCAAGTCAAAGCCCGAATAAGAATCTCGTTTTGTTGGGGCTATTTCTCACAGGTCTGGCAACGCTCGCCTGATTAGAGTGCCTTAAATCTATGTACCTTTCTACAACCACATACATTCAGCTTCCTGACCGGGATGCTGCTATACAGTAACGGGCTAATCAGGACTGTCATCTTTATCACTTTTTGGGTCTCGCTCATCTTGGACTTTACTCCCGCTAAACCGCTCTGTTACTCACTTACACCCCTGTTATTCACTCTGACCTTCTGCGTGATAGAGCTTGAATCTGTAGTGGTACTTCCTTTAGTACAGGTCTACACGGTACTGTATGAGTACGGTACTGTATGAGTAAGGATTTACACCTAATTTGCCAGGAGAATGCAATGTGTAAGCTGTGTGTCTTGCCGGGCAGCCATCACTCACCGGGAGGTGCTCTGGTTGCCCTCGCGTTCCTGACTATCGATCGGCGGACCCCGAGCATTCTTGCCCAAGCCCAGAGCTACGTTGCAACCCATTCAATGAATGCGCCATGAAAACGAGTGCGGGGAAGATCGCCAAGAGCAGTCTGTGGGTCGGGTCGGGATTTATGTTTGCCAGGCTCTTGCAGTTCGCTGCCCAGATAGTGCTTGCCCGGTTGCTCCTACCTGAGGACTTTGGCATCTGGGCCATGGTGCTGGTGCTGACGAACGTCGCAAAGCTCTTTCGAGACGGACCCATCTCCATGGTCCTGATTCAAAAGGGCCTGGACAATCGCAAACTGGTGGACGCTGTCTACAGCCTAGGAGTCAACATTTCGGTGGGCATGTTCGCCTTGCAGGCCCTGCTCGGCTTTCCCCTGTCCTACTTCTTCGGCGTCCCGATGCTGTGGCCACTCACTGCCACGGCGGGCTTGGTCTTCCTCATTGGTGCCGGGGCGGGCTCTCACGGTGCTGTGCTGGGGCAGCAAATGCGGTTCAAAGAACTGGCCCTTTGCGAAGCCCTGTCGGGTGTGGCGCGCTTTGGTGGGGCGGTGGTTTGTGCTCTCGCGGGCGGTGGGGTCTGGGCTTTCGTGGGTGGGGAGATAGCGATGGCGCTGGTGGACTCCTTGCTCAAACGCACGCTCAGCGGTTACCGCTTCACGTATCACCTCTTCCCGGACCCGAGCGCGATTCGAGAAGTTCGTGGATTCATCGTCGGCCTTCTAGGTGTCAACCTGGCTATGCAGATCAACACCAATGGCGACAACCTGGTGATCGGTCGGTTTCTTGGGGCCACGGCCCTGGGTTACTACAGCGTCGCCTACCAGCTTGCAATGATGCCGGTGTTCGTTCTCGCCCAGATCAACCGGGTGAATTTTTCAGCCCTTGCTCGTCTTGACCATGAAGCAAAGCAGGCCTATGTCTGTCGGGCACTTGAGATATATGCGCTCCTGTCCGCTCCCATCTATGGGATAGCTTTCGTGTCTGCTCCCTGGGCCATTCCGTGGTTGTACGGTCCTGATTGGATAAAGGCCGTCGCTGTTTTTCAAATGGTGCTGGTCTTTGCCTATGCACGGGGCTTCATGGGAATCCTGAGTACATCTCTGAATGCGCTCGATAAGCCCGGCACTAATGCGTTTATAAACTGGGTCCTGGTACCTCTTTCGATCCCTGCCTATTTGATTGGTGTCTGGCTTGGAGGAACGACTGGTGTTGCCATCGCCGTGGCGGTCGTCATGGGAGTCGGCGCAACTTTGTGGTTCTGGTTTGCTACCTGCCGTGCGGCGGGTTGGTCAGTCGGCATCTTCGTTAAACCTGTCATGTTGCCGACACTCGCTATTGTGGTGACGGTGGCGGGAGTGTTTTTAACTCCTTTACCGCCTGAGCTGTACTACACCAAGTCCTTGGCCGTCGTCTCCATCTACGCCACCCTCCTGAGCGTGTTCTCACTCGGCCGCATCCCGCTTAGGCTGGCTGACACGCTCAGACGCTTACTGAGTCGTCGCAAATAGACATAAACAACAGGGGAAACTCTCTTACTACAATCCTCGAGCCTCGGTCCAGCACTGGGTTTCCGAGGAACGCGTCAAGCTGATTAGAGTGCCTTAAATCCATGGACCTTACTCCGAGTCTTAAGACATTGAGATCGAACATCCGTTCCGATAATATTTTCACCTGGCTGGCCGCGGAAGCCGCCGCAGGCGTCGGCCATCATGTGGTGTTGTCGGTCGTCGGCACCGACCGCATACTCGCGAGCGGTTACTTCCGCGCGAAGATGGCCCAGGAAAACCTGATCAAGGCTGCCTCGATTCCTTATACGATCGTCCGCGCCACGCAGTTCTTCGAGTTCGTGGGCGGCATCGCCCAATCGGCGACTGAAGGGCAGGCAGTTCAGCTTCCACCGGTTCTGATGCAGCCCATTGTGTCGGATGACGTCGCCGCCGTCATGGCCGATGTGGCCCTCGCGGAGCCACTGAACGGCACGGTCG
>JACMIX010000449.1 GCA_014380935.1 Gloeobacterales cyanobacterium ES-bin-141
CTTCGCAGTAGAGCCACCGCCGACCGAGGATGGGATGGTCAGCTTCGATGATCGCAGTGGAGCCAGTCGCCCTCAAGATGGGCTTCGCCTCCCCACTCCACGACCAGGTGTTGCGGAACCAGAGCGTCGGCAACAGGTGCAGGTGCTCCTCCTCCGGCCCGCAATTGGTAGCGCTGATCTCGATCAAGATGTCGTCCTGCGAGACCTTGGCGTACTCGACCGTGACATCGAAGTAGCGATTCTCCCGAAATATCCCCGTGTGTACCAGCTCGAACTCGGACTCTCCCCGGCCCCGCCGCCGGTTCTCCTCCACCAGTTCGGTGTAGGGGAAGGCCGCCTGCGGGTACTTGTACAAATATTTCATGTACGAGTGGGTGGGCGTGTTGTCGAGGTAAAAGTAATACTCCTTGACATCCTCGCCGTGGTTGCCCTCGCTGCCCGTCAGGCCGAAGAGCCGTTCTTTAAGGATCGGGTCCCTGCCGTTCCAGAGGGCGAGGGCGAAGCACAGGTACTGGTGGTTGTCACTGATACCGGCGATGCCGTCTTCACCCCAGCGGTAGGCGCGGCTGCGGGCGTGGTCATGGGGAAAATAGTCCCAGGCGGTGCCGTTCTCGCTATAGTCTTCGCGCACCGTACCCCATTGCCGCTCGCTCAGGTATGGTCCCCAGCGTCGCCAATGCACCCGACGCTCGTGGGCTTCGAGTAATCTCTCTTCTTCACGGGTCATGGCGTGTTCCTCCGGGAGGTCGAGTGGGTAGTGCTCATCAGGGCTCGATGATCTGCAGAGCGTGGCCGTCGGGATCACGGACCAGAAACCCCTGGCCGAAGCCCAACCGCCGGTCCGGCAGTACCGTCACCTGGGGTGAGATGAACCGGACCCCGGCTGTGCGCAAGGTCTGGGCGAACGAAGTCAACCGGCTGCCAACCAGGGTCGTCTGCCAGTGGACGAGGTCGTTGGGGCGGGCGTCTTCCGGGTAGGCCCGGCCGTCGCGGGGGGTGAGGTATTCGAGCAATTCGATCCCCGGCCCTTTTGCCGCCCGCAGACTGCTGATGCGCAGGCGGGCACCGAAGACGTTGTTGAGGCGTTCCTGTTCGGGGCCGTAGTTCTCGCTTTCGCCGGTCACGCGCATCCCCAACAGGTCGCGGTAGAAGCGCAGGCTCTTCTCCGTATCGCCGACAACGATGGCGGTGTGGTCGATGCCAAGAAAGAGCCGCTCACCCGGCTTTTGCCAGCGCTCGCCCTTGCCGGGCGGGAAGGAGATGATTTCGAGGGGGTGCCCGTCCGGATCAAGAAAGTAGAAGGCCCGGATACCGGCAGCGGCCGGGTTCCAGTCGGGCAGCAACTGGGGAGCGGTCGAGGCGAATTGGACCTTGGCTGTGCGCAGGCGTGCATAGGCCAGATCCAGGTCGCGCACGACAATCGCAATGTGTTGAAAAGAGCGGTCGTTGCTACGGGCGTCAGCGGGGATCGGGCGACCCCTGGGCACCAGGTACTCAGTGAGCACAATCGCCTCGTCCGCAAGTTGCAGGCGCACCACCCGCATCCGCAGCCCGAAGAGGCCCTGAAACTGCTCGTACTCCGTCCCCCAGACCTCGGTGTCGGAGACCTTGGTAAAGGAAAGCACCTGAGTGTAGAACTGTACCGAGCGGTCCATGTCGAGGACCGTCATGCCCACGGTCTCGACGGCGCTGACCAGCGGGGCAACAGTAGGCTGTGCCCGTCCGGGCACCCATGGGTAGAAGACAAGGCTCAGCGCAAGCAAAGCGCCCAGCCCTGAACGCACAAATGCAGTTCGGCTGAGTATCAAGTGTCCTCACAGTAACAGTGCAGTACCAGACCGGTTTTAGACACCATCTCGCTGGAGTACCCCCAAGTTTGGTCGGTTGGATGTCCCGATCAGGTCACACAGTATACGAGCCAGGGCTGCGGGTGGATTGCTATCTTCCTTCTGGTGTACCCTACCAGAAGGTCACGAGTGCCCGGCCGACGTGGCTCAACAGGCCCTCGAACGGCAAAATCAGCCCAGAGGGGCACAAGTACGCCCCTAAAGCTGTGGAATACTGCTAAAAGTTTGAGTATAGGCGAACACCTCCGCCAGCGAGGAGACGAGATAGCGGACGGTCAAGGAGAAAGTCCAGGCAACTATCGACCACATTGTTGCCAGTTTGGTTGTCATCGCGGCCTCTCAAGGGCTAGCGCAGCGCTACTGAGAGCAGTGCCCTCCAGGGTCGAGGCATTGAACACGCTCTGAAGCTGTCCAGAAGATTAGGTCCACTTCAACATGAGCCATATTTCGGGAGCGATTCTTATGCACGTTCTACTGCTTTATCCCCGCTTTCCTCGCTCCTTCTGGTCCTACGATCGCTTTGTGCAAATGGCGGGAAAGCGCGCTTTCATGCCACCCCTGGGACTGCTCACGGTCGCCGCGCTGTTGCCTGCCAAGTGGGAGCTGCGTCTGGTCGATTGCAACGTCCGCGAAGTATCGCAGGCCGACTGGCAGTGGTGCGATCTAGTCATAGTCTCGGCGATGCTCGTCCAGAAACCCGACTTTCTGGAGCTCATCCGCGAGGCGAAGCAACAAGGCAAGCGTGTCGCCGTCGGCGGACCCTACCCGACCTCGGTGCCCGAGGACGCCTTAGAAGCCGGGGCCGACTACCTGGTGCTTGATGAGGGCGAAATGACCGTGCCACAATTGCTCGCGGCGCTCGAGCGTCGGGAGCCTCGGGGAATCTTCCGCTCAAGTGTCAAGCCGGACGTCACCGGCACTCCCGTACCGCGCTTCGATCTGCTCGAACGGGACGCTTACTTCGCCATGTGCGTGCAGTTCTCGCGCGGTTGTCCTTTCATGTGCGAGTTCTGCGACATCACGAGCCTCTATGGCCGGGCACCGCGGACTAAGACCCCGGTGCAGATGCTCGCCGAACTGGACTGTCTATACCGATTGGGCTGGCGGGGGCAGGTGTTCATGGTTGACGACAACTTCATCGGCAACAAGCGCAAAGTCCGCGACCTGCTGCTCGAACTCATCCCCTGGATGCAGGCACGGCGCTACCCGTTTGCCCTGTTCACCGAGGCGTCGCTCAACCTGGCTCAAGAAGAAGAACTGCTGAATCTGATGGTCCGGGCCGGGTTCTGGTCTGTGTTCCTCGGCATCGAGACGCCCGACACCGATAGCCTCGCGCTGACCAAAAAGCTCCAGAACACCCGCCAGCCTCTCGTTGAGGCCTGCCAGACGATTAACCGGGCGGGGCTCGAGATCATGGCCGGGTTCATCATCGGTTTCGATGGCGAGAAGCCCGGGGCGGGCGAGCGCATTCGTGCCTTTGTCGAGGAGACGGCGATCCCCAGGGCAATGGTCGGTCTGCTTGGTGCCCTGCCTCACACCGACCTCTGGAAACGGCTGCAGGCCGAGGGCCGGCTCATCGGTCTGCCCGTGGGTGAACAAAGCCACCTGATGAACTTTGTTCCCGACCGGCCGGTGGAGCAGATTGCCAGCGAGTATCTGGGGGCGCTCTGGGAACTCTACGAGCCGCGCGCCTACCTGGAGCGCACCTGGCGGCAGTACCGGCAGATAGACACCCACCGTCGTCCCCGTCGGGTCACTTCTCTGGGGATGCCCCCAGCCCGCCTGCTCCGCTTTTTGCTGCAGCTAGTTTGGGAGCAGGGGGTCCGCCGTCCCCAGACACGGGGCCTATTCTGGAAGCAACTGGTAGACATGGCCTTGCACAGGCCCAGCCTGTTGCTCGAATACCTTGGCCAGTGCGCCGCCGGTGAACACTTCTTCGAGTACCGGCTCGAAGCCCGCAGACACATCGAGGCCGAGCTGAGCTCGTCGGGTGGGGTCCGAGTGGCAACCGAACAGCGCACTGGCTCAAGCTCGAAGGGCACAGGGGCCAAGCTTCTGGGGGACACCGCTGCTTCGCGATAACGACCAGGTAGCTTACTGGTTATAACTAAGCGCACCCGGGACGGATTCGGCCGCGATTGCTGTCAAAGGCGTTTCATGGCGGCCATTGAAGCACTTGAAGGCCAGTGTATTCTGTTGATGAGTGACATCCTATCTGTGGGATCTCGATTCGATTGCAAAATCCAAATGGACGCTAATCATGGTTGATTTCGTCAACTTGCCCACCTGGATGTCGCTGTTGACAATCGTCGCGCTACCAACCCTGGCTTTTTGCGGGCTAAGTACCTGGGTGTGTCACCGCCAGAGCAAAGGCATCTATCCACTCGCCAGTGATGCCAGTAGGGATATCGGCGGGTATATGATTTCGATCGTCGGTTTGCTGCTTGGTTTCATCCTGGTCAACTGTTGGGACGATATGAAGCATGCCCAGCTCGATCTCGTTGATGAGAGCCAGCAACTGATCGTGATTAGCCGTCTTGTCGAACAGTTTCCACTTGCAGACCGCCAGAGTGTGCATAGTGCCCTGATCGAATACATCGACCTGACCACCGAGAAGGAGTGGCCTGCGATGATCAAGGGGCAACCGCAACCGTTCACCCGGCCCGCGGTTTTAAAGCTCTACAACATCCTCGCCCGCATCGAGGCGACGACACCGACACAAGTTGAAGTGTACTCGAACGTCATACCGCTTCTGAACAACGTGGTCGAATTGCGCAACCAGCGGCTCGCGCTTGCCGCCGGTACCATGCCCCTGGCAATGTGGTGGGTAGTCCTGTTCGGCTCGACCCTGGCGATGGCTGTGCTGGTATTTTTTCCAGCCGACAACGCCAGTAACTATCCGGCCTTGATCACCCTGTTTACAGCGATGTTCAGCCTGCTTGTCTACGTGATTATTATTCTTCAGTACCCTTACTCGGGCGAGGTGCGTGTCGAGCCGACCCTGATGCGACAGGCACGGGCAACCATTATTCACGAATATTGACACTCCACCTGCCTTCAGACCCATTCCCACGAATAACTCGCGTGTTCTGTATGTACTTAACCAGATCATGCGCAGCGATGCTGTGACACCGTCCTGTAAACCTGCCCGTGGGTGCGGGCGATAGCAGGCCACCTGAACAAGGTCTTAGACGGGTGATCTTCTATACACGCGTATAACGAGTTTTACACTTACTATGAGCCTGTGTCCAACCCTGGTCCTGACCCCCTTGGAGAATTGCTGTGAAAGTCAGTCAATCAGCTTTGTTCTTGAGCACATCCTTGTCCCGCTTGCAGACAGGTTTAAGTCGGTGGTGTCTGGCGAGTAGTCAGGCCCAGAGGAGTAAGACCCCTGAAGAGACAGCGATTGTCTCATCCCAGGTGGAGAGGGCTTTGAGAGAGGTGGGCCGAGGTACAGCGACGAGTCTTGCGGCCTTGGGACTTGCGGCAACGGTTACGTTGTTTACTGCCCCAGTCCAGGCGCAGGTGAGCTTTCTCACCGCTCCCACCTACGATACCGGAGACTCTCCCCTCTCCATCACCTTTGGGGATCTGGACGGGGATGGCGACCTCGACCTCGCCGTAACAAACAGTAGTGATTATCCTGACTTCAACGGTACCGTCTCCGTGTTGAAGAACAACGGCAATGGCACCTTTGCTACCCCTCAGATCTTTGCTGTCGGAGACTCTCCCCGCTCCATCACCTTTGGGGATCTAGACGGGGATGGCGACCTCGACCTCGCCACGGCCAACTACAGGTCTGACAGCGTGTCCGTGTTGAAGAACAACGGCAACGGCACTTTCGCCACGGCCCAGACC
>JACMIX010000450.1 GCA_014380935.1 Gloeobacterales cyanobacterium ES-bin-141
AAGGTCTCGACCCCGACACGGCACAACCGGCTTCGAGGCTCTGGCACAACCGGTTTCCTGAGCATCCGCTTGCCGTGCTCTCCGGTCCCAATCTGGCGACCGAGGTGCGCCTGGGGCTACCGACGGCGACGGTGGTCGCAAGCTGCCAACTGGAGGCGGCTCAGGCGATTCAGCGATGTTTTGCCTGTGAGCGCTTCCGGGTCTACACCAGCACCGACTGGCTTGGGGTCGAGCTTGGCGGTGTGCTCAAAAACGTGATGGCAATCGCTGCCGGTGTGAGCGACGCCCTCGGCCTCGGCAACAATGCGAAAGCGGCCCTGATTACCCGCGGGCTCGCCGAGATGATCCGCGTCGGCACCCACTGGGGAGCACAGGCTGAGACCTTCTTTGGCCTCTCGGGCATTGGCGACCTGCTCGCCACCTGCAACAGCTCCCTGAGCCGCAACTACCAGGTCGGCTCGGGCCTGGGAAGTGGCCGCTCCCTGTCGTCGATCCTGGATACGCTCGAAGGCACTGCTGAGGGCGTTCGCACCGCCTTCATCCTGGCCGAATACGCTCACAAGAGTGGCCTGGAAGTTCCAATTACAGACCAGATCTGCGCTGTGCTGAGGGCGGAACGCTCTCCGCTTGCCGCGCTGATGGCGCTGATGAATAGACGGCTGCGCGAAGAAAGCTAGTAAGCCTGATGAACTTTGTGCGAACCTTGCCCGAAAAACTGACGTAGATGGGTAATTTCAGAGAGTGTTCCTCTGCAATGCCCCATGAGCGACAAGCACGGTCCTGGCGGGACTTATTTCAGCCTGTTCAATATCGGTCGTGCGACACGCCTGGAATCAACAACGGCAAGTGCTGACTTCTGGGGGGCTGTACTCGTCCTGGGCCTCGGTGGCGTCTATCTGTTGATAGTCGGGGCATTCTTTCTGATCAAGACTTTTTGGGTACCGCTGCTGCTCGCGTACATCGCTTCGGTCCTGGGTTTTGCCCTGTATTACGGACAAAAAGTAGTCCCAAAAGTCCAACTGACTGCCGATACTGATGTCTGTCAACTGCCGGTGCTCGACAATCACTATGCTGTTGTGCTCGGCGTACGCGACCATCTCAACGAAGAGGGTCATCCCCGCAGCACTTATTTTTCGATCAAGACGGAGGGTTCCTACCTGGTCGATGTGGTCATTCCTGACCTGGATCGGTATGGAAAAGTCGTCTTGAATCACTCGACCTACATGCTCAAAGAGGTCACAGTCGAATGGGACTCCCGGCCTACCAGGTCTGTCGAGTACAACATGCTCCAGCAGTTAGCTCCCGTTCTTCAGGATTACCACCAGCTCGAAGCCGAAATCATGGCACTACAGGCGCAAAGAGCCGAGATTGAGCGGCTTGTCGCCCTGCTTTCGACATCCGAACTCTACCAGGACGAAGTGGAGACCTACCGAAGAGCATCAGCCGGTCTCGACACGTTGCTCCTGCGGTCTGAAGATCTGAAAAGCCTGTATCTATCGCTGGTGCGCGAAGGATTAATCGCCCAAAAAGTGCAGGGCTACTCACCGGAAAAGTTGCCGCTCGACGCACCTGTCTTGCTCTACTCGCGCTACGAGGCGGCTAGAGAAGAGTTGCAGTCCATGAAAGAGACAGCCCGCGCTTATTCACAGCTCTTGAAAGAGCAACGCGCCTGAAGAGGGTTGCCTGCTGCAGAGCACTCGTGACGATTTCTAGAAGACTGACCAATGCGCGGCTCCCTCACATCGCTCCTGGATGTGCTCGGAGAAACCGCTAAGGGCACAGCGCACCGTCTTCATCCTGGCTCACGACATTTGCCGGACTTGTCTGCACATTCTGCTTGCGGGCCAGGTCTGTACTGTGCTGGAGACGGTTCGCTTCTGGCTTCATGTCTTGATGGTGCTGATGTGAGGACTCATTTACTTCATAAGTTTTGTACAGACCAGCAGATAGGCTGGAGGGGATGGGTACGTTCAGAGAGAGTATTCTTTGACACCAATTTCTTATGAGCAACCATCGTGGCCCTGGGACGACTTATTCCAGCTCGATCGATCAGAACTTCCCCACTGGCGACAAGCGCGATCTTCGCACCAGTTATTTCAGCTTGTTTAATATTGACCAGACCACGAACCTGGAATCGACGCCGGTCAGCGCCGACTTCTGGGTGGCTGCACTCATCTTGGGCCTCGGTGGCGTCTATTTACTGATCATGGGGGCCTTCTTTCTCATCCAGATTATCTGGGTGCCGCTACTGCTTGCGTACTTCGCTTCAGTGTTGGGTTTTATCTTGCACCACGGACAGAAAGTTGCCCCAAAAGTGAGACTGATTGCCGACACCGACGTCTGTCAATTGCTGAAACTCAACAATGGCTGCGCGGTGGTACTCGGTGTACGCAACTATCTCAACGAAGAAGGCAATCCCCGTGGAACTTATTTGTCGATCAAGACGGAGGGTTCCTACGTAGTCGATGTCGTCGTTCCTGGCCTTAACGAGTACGGGAAAATTGTCCTCAATCGCTCGAGCCACGTGCTTAAAGAGGTTGCAATCG
>JACMIX010000451.1 GCA_014380935.1 Gloeobacterales cyanobacterium ES-bin-141
AAGAAACAGGCCTTTCCATTACACCCGCCGTCCTCGGTGTTGCCAGTATGTCCCTGATCGAAAATCTGTTGGACCGCATCAAGCAGATGAGTGGTCCCGAGCAGACGCAGGTAATGTTCGATCTGGTCAGACGAGCCGACACCCCGATCAGCCGTTCTTACAGTTCCTACAGCGATAACACCAGGCTTGGTTTCTGGTATCAGCTAGCTGAGTGGATGGCCGAGGGTCTGGTTGCTCCCATTCAGTATGGTTACCAGTTGTCTGCCCAGGGGCAGGAGTTGTTCGATACTCTCAAGAAGTTGGATGGTGGTCAGCAAATTCAGATCCTGCGCGATGTCGTGGTGGGCATGGGGTATGATCCCGTCTCCGAGGTTGCTCCGGAGCCGGTCGAATTTGATTTCATCCGCCCCGAATCGGTCGCTGCTACCCAGATCAACATTGAAGGCATCAGAGAACCTGTTGTGCTGAGCTACTTCGAGGCGATGAATACTGATAACTTCGATACCGCTATTGCTCTTTTTGCGCCTGAAGGTGCCTTGCAACCACCGTTCAAAGAACCCATCATTGGCCACGAAGCAATTGGTGTATACATGCGTGCCGAGGCAAAGGGCCTGACCCTGATGCCTCAGCAGGGTATCAGTCAGGTTTCAGGCGATGGGTCCAAGCAGCTGAAAATCACAGGCAAAGTTCAAACTACCTGGTTTGGCGTCAACGTTGCGATGAATATTGCCTGGCGTTTTGCCCTTAACCCGGAAGGCAAGATCTTCTATGTGGGGATCGACCTGCTAGCCTCTCCCGAGGAGCTGCTAAACCTGCGACCGGACAAGATGACCCGTTAAGGAAGCGATAGTAGTCTGGATTACCCTTTCAGGCCGAGAACGTAGCGCATTGCTGCCGCATCACCCTCGGATTGTCCCAGACGCAATGCCTCAGCAAGGATAGTGCTGCTCAGTCCGGGCAGCACTCGGGAGGCATCAACCGGTTCGAGCAACCCCTTATCTACATCGCCCGCGAACATCCATACCTGTACCGTGTCAGTGTCCACTACCCAATACTCGCGTGCACCCAGATCCGCGTACAACTCACGCTTAACCGTCAGGTCATCCTCCAAGGATGTGGCGGCGATCTCGATTGTCAGGTCGGGCGGGGCATACCTGTCCAGGTCCATGGGACTATTTGAGCGCACCGGCAAGGTCACGCCCTCACCCAGGTAGTATGCCAGGTCCGGCTGTGCTTCCTGCCGCCCGGTTCTCCTCAAGCTGACGTTGACGAGACTCTTGAAACGCAAGCCCCGGCCAAAAGCATACAGACCGACGATCTGCGCGACCAGGCCGTTATCCTGGGCGTGAGCATATCCCACGCGATAGTCACCGTAGACACGCTTCCCTTCACACGCATCACAAGATTCCCATTGTATTAGGGTTGGCAGATATAGACCGAGGCAGTCTCCTAGCAGGAGTGTTGCACGCTGGATCGGTACGGCGCAGATGATAGCTTGATCCCTCACACTCTGACCACCGGTAATTCTTCCCAGCAGGTAGTCCATCTGTTTGAGCGGTACTGGGCACGGGTTTGCCAGCCTCGCTGCATGCCCTCTGCCGCAAATCGCAACCTGCCCTGTTGATAGAACAGGTTCGATTTGTCAATGGCACGCATGAGTTTTGTCGGCCTATCATCACTCAAGTCCCACTTGCCAAAAAGATTGAGTTGGAGTGTATTCTCATCGGTAAGCCTGGTTAACAGAATGCCTGCTTTGGCAAACTTGACATCTTTGCGCCAAAGCTTGTCAACCAGCGCCAGAGAGTGTTTGAGCAAGGTGGGAGTGTAGTTGCTTGCTGTAAGGAGCCGACAGTTTGCCGACGCCGAGAAGAAGTTTTCTTTGAATTTGCTTGACCGTACAAAGACAGTCAGTGCCCCGGTAGCCAGATGTTCTCGTCTGAGTTTCGTGGCTGCTTTTGCCGTGAAAGTGGCAACTGCCTCCTTGAGTTCGGTCAACTGTTGAACCGGTCGGCCGAATGAACGAGAGACACAGACAGACTTGCGCGGTCGGGGACATTGTTCGAGCGGCAGACAACTCATTCCCCGCAATTCCAGAACAGTTCGCAACCCGACCACGCCCAGGCGCTTACGTACCCAAAAGTCACTCAGATCTCTCAGCTTAAGGGCATTATCAACTCCTTCATCGGCAAGAACCTGGCCCCATCGCGGTCCTATCCCCCACACACTGGACACTGGTAGCGCCTGCAAAAATTCCTGTTGTTGAGCAGAACCGGTCAGATCCAGAACACCATCGAGTTGCGGGTATTGTTTGGCAAAATAGTTGGCAGCTTTGGCCAGCGTTTTTGTCTTGGCGATGCCCAGGCTTAAGGGGATACCCATGAACTGCCGGACAGTGGCACAGATGTGACGGGCATACTCCGTTCTCGACGCTTCGGGAATGGCACTCAGGCACAAAAATGCTTCATCAATACTGTAAATCTCGACCGTGGGGCTCAACGTCTTGAGCGTCGCCATCACCCGCGCACTCATGTCTCCGTAAAGGGCATAGTTGCTGGAACGCACCTGGAGACCGGCGGTCTTGATCAACCGGCTGACCTTGAAAAAGGACTCACCCCGCTTGATACCGAGAGCCTTGGCAGCCGTATTGAGGGCGATGACCACGCCGTCATTGTTGCTGAGGACCACCAGGGGCATCGTCCACAAGCGCGGCTCGAAGACAGCCTCACACGAGCAGTAGAAAGCGTTGCAATCAACCTGAGCGATGACTCTACCCGTACTCATTTTGAGAGCTTGTGAATAACGGCGGTCACGACACCCCACACCTCGAATTCGCAGTGCGCATGCACTTTGAAGGTAGGGTAGCTGGGGTTGTCCGGGACCAGGAAGACCTGCCCATCAAGCGTTCGCAGGCGTTTGACGGTCAACTCCGCATCGAGAACTGCGATGATCACACTCCCATCTATGGGCTCGATGGCCCGATCCACGACCAGCAAATCGCCGGGGTGAATGCCCGCTCCCACCATCGAATCCCCGGAGACCCGCACAAAGAAGGTCGCCGCCGGGTGCCTGATCAGGTAGTCATTCAGGTCCAACTTACCCTCCAGGTAGTCCTCGGCCGGCGAGGGAAACCCGGCTGAGACCCGGCAGCCAAAAAAAGACAACTCGCAGCGGGACTTCCGCTCCAGCCTGAAAATCTCCGCTGCCGGTGTCTGCCTGCCCATCCAACCTCCAATGCCATTGCTTTTCTGGAGCGTACAGCAATTTGAGGACAAAAGTCCAGGTCGATACTATAAGGCCAACAGATCTGCTGAATTAGCACAGTGTTTTTATTAGTGCAAACTATGGGAAACATGTGGTCTAGTATTGGCTTCTGTTCTTGAGTGAACACTCCAGACACATACGTGGCAGTAGCTATTCCCTTTTCGGCACCTCACCATGTCAAAGCTCGCTTCGATTTTTGAAACCTGCGCTCCACGGGAAGATGTGCTTGGTGGGGAGCTGGCGGTGGAGTTGTTCGCGGCTCGTTTCCGACATCTCATGGATGCCAATGGACCGGAGGTCTACAGAAACCCGGCCAAGTTCTTCGAGAACACGTTTCCGACCAACGGATTGAAGACGCTGATCGCGGAAGTCTTTGGTCGGCTATCGGGAAAGAAAGCCGGTTCCCCGGTTTTGAGGCTGGAGACCAGCTTTGGCGGTGGCAAGACCCACGACCAGATCGCCCTGTGGCACATTGCCAGGCATGGCAGGGGACTGAAGGTCTGAAAAGCAGTCGAAGAGGGTGTCTTGGATCTGGGTGGCCATGGCAAGGCTCCGAGCAGAAAATCCCAAAAGCCTACCTCCAGATGACGGCCTCGCGGACCACTACGGTTGCTGAGTCACGAGCGGGACGGTACAGGCCGGTGCCGTCGTCCAGTTGTTCGAGGCGTGAACGATCGGTTCCTCAAACAGCGTCGGATTGGCGCACTGTAGGCTGGCCGTCGTACCTCGCGCCATATTGCCGATGATGGACACGGCCTTGAATGTCTCTGGCGACGCACCAAGGTAGACCGCGGCCAGCAGGCCCATCGCGCTGATACGGTTCTCGGCGATTAGAATCCCGTCCGCCGCCTGTAACACCGGGCGGATCTGGATTCCCGTCGCCCCGGACGCGGGCACGGTCCACAGCATGTCGTTGCCGCTAACGGTCAGGTGCTGGACTGATTCAAGCTGGATGCCGCTGCCCGCCGTCTCCTGCGTAATCACGTTGTCCGCGATTACGACGCGCCCCGGTGACCCACCCGACTGGTGGATCATGCGGATCGCCGCGCCTGCGACGCCGAGTCGGCGGATCGTGTTGCCCGTGATTGTGATCCGGTCGAGGATGTTGCCCGAATTGATTACGCCGTAGCTAGACTCCATGGTCGCGACAAACGAGTTGCCCGTGACCGTGACGTCACTGGCGCGGTAAAAACCGAGCCCGCGCCCCTCGAAGATGTTATCCGCAACGACGACACGCGCCATGGGTCCACCAATGCCACCGAGCGTGACCGCCCAGTCTCCCTGAGCGATCTCCACGTCATCGCGGAAGATGTTCCCGATAATCGAAATTGACCCGTTGAGGTCACCTGCCCCACCCGTGGGTTCGCTATCGATGTCCTGATCACTCGCCTGGGTAAACTGGCTGCCCTGGATGATGAGGTCGAAGACATTCCGTTGGATCGCGATGCCCGACCTCGCGCAGGTGGTAAATGTCGAACCGATCACCGTCACTCGACGGACGAGTGACTCGGGTGTGTTACCAATCAAACGCAAGCAGTCGCCCTTACGCGAGCCGTCGGTCGCGTCCGGGTGATTGAAGCGCACGTTCTCGATTTTGACGTCCTCAATGGTCCCAGTACCAATGCCGCTACCGATTTCGATTGCGTGAAACTGTTCGTCGGTATTTACAGTTCTCGATGTATCGATCGTCAGATCACGGATAAGAATGTCACGAGCCCCCGGGTCAACCGAGATTACCCACAGGGCACCGGCCTGCTGATCGCCAACGACCTCGAGTATCGTGCCCAGCCCCGCGCCTCGGATTTCGATGTGCTGCCCGTGTGTCGAGAGCGCCGCGAACCGGTTGTAGGTGCCGGACGGCGAGCGCGTGAGTGTCCAGTGTCCTGCTCCGAAGCACACCTGACCGCCACCAGCCGCTACAGCGGCATCTATCGCCTGTTGCGCCGGTACCCGGTCGTCGAGCCCGTCGTTGGGGATGGCTCCGTAGGCGGCAGGGTCAAAGCACTCGACAGCACTGGCGGCGAGAGCTGATGCCCTGGTGTCAAGACCGACTCCTGCGTTGAAACCCAAAGCGGTAACGGCGCATGCGACGGCCAAGCAAACACGAATTGCAGTCTTCATAGGTATCCTTCGATGACAGTTAAATCAGCAATTTATTCGAGCGCTGGAATTTTCAGGCTCTTATTCACTAACGTTTGTCATCTCGAAGTTATGCAACGGAAACTTTGACAAGCAGTTCAAATCAGAGACGCCTAAGTATCGGGCTCACCTACCAGGAGCACCGGCACAGTACTGCCGCTCTCGGCTACTGCAATGCCTCTCTCCAGCCAGGCAAAACCATTGATCCCGGCAAGGCTCACCAGGTCGCCTGAACTGTCAGTCCGGTAGGGCGTGAACACCCACTCTCCACTTTCAAGAGCGAGCCGTCCGCGCAGGTACGTGCGGCGGTCCCCCTTTGTACTTACAGATGCGTTTAGACGAGCCTGAATATTGGGCAAGAACCAGCCGGTACCGGGATACCCCAGGCTCTTGCGAATCGCCGGGCGCACAAATTGCCAGAAACACAGCAGTGCTGAGACGGGATTGCCCGGTAACCCCCAGAGAAGCCGTCCGCGCAGCCGCGCAAAGGTCAGGGGCTTACCCGGCTTCATGTTGATCTTGTAGAGGACGACCTCGGCGGCCATTTCCGCGAGTACCTGGAGCATGTAGTCGAACTGACCGACCGAGACACCGCCAGAGGTCAGGATGAAATCGGCACTCAGGGCGCTTTCAAGACATTCTCTCAGGTGGGCGGGATCATCTCGGGCGATCCCGAGCATGCGTGGTATTCCACCGGCGGCCCGAACTTGAGCTGCCAGCCCGTATTGATTGGAATCGACAATCTGGCCTGGTTGCAGATGGCCGTCGATGCCAACGAGTTCGTCTCCGGTCGAGAGCACCGCCACGATCGGCGCACGGTGAGCCAGGACGAAACTACGCTGGGCCGCGGCCAGGATAGCAATCTCGCCTGCACGAAGTACGGTTCCGGGTTTGAGCAGGATGTCCCCGGCCCGGTGGTAGTCGCCCCGGCAGCGGACGTGCGTACCCGACTGGGGCAACTGCGCAAACTCGATTGCATCGCCCCGGACGTTGACTTCTTCCTGGATCAAGATGGCATCCGCCCCGGCAGGCAGGACGGCCCCGGTCATAATGCGCGCACACTCACCTGTACCCACAGCCCGCTCGGGCAGCTTACCGGCCGGGATCACCTCGATGACTGTCAACCGGGTCTGGCCCAGATCTTGAGAACGTACGGCGTACCCGTCCATGGCCGAGTTGTCGTAGGGCGGAAAGTCCTGGGCGGCTGTGACCGTCTCGGCAAGTACGCGGCCACCTGCCCCGAGAATATCAAGCCGCTCTACCCCACCCAGCACAACCGTATCGAGAATGAGTTGCTGAGCCTCTTCGACTGAAATCACCTGGAAGGTACCCCCTACATGGATAGCGCCGATTCCAGATTAACGGTAGTCTCGTGCCAGTCTCCTACTCGGACACATTCCATGCAACCTGTAGTCGCTCCACGTCCGGCGGTGCCGGTTGGCTGGCGCACAGCCCTGGTCCTGGGTCTTGCCCTCGTAACTGTCGTCTGGGTCTGGGGGCGTCCGCTCGTGAGTCCCTTCGCGGTAGCCTTCGCCATGAGCGCCGGGACAGGTTTCCTCGCCGTTCCACTCTTGCGGCGCTTGAAAGCGGGACAGGTGATTCGCACGGACGGTCCCCAATCGCATTTACAGAAAGCCGGGACACCGACGATGGGCGGGGCATTCTTTCTGCCCTGGGCGCTGCTTGTGCCGCTCGCCTTTTTCGGGCTGAACACGGATTTGCTTGCGGCAATTGCCCTGGGGGGAGCCTGTGGCCTGGTGGGGTTGCTTGATGATTGGCGGGTCATCCGCCCCAAGGCGAACCGGCGGGGTATCACAGCGCTTCAGAAAATGATCCTGTTGGTCGCAATCGGGACACTCTTTTGCGGGTATTTGTTTGCAGGTGGCCGCGCATCGGTGGTGGGGTTGGGAGACATAGGCGTGTTGTTCTGGCCGCTTGCTCTCTTTGTGCTGACGGGCTCGACCAACGCCGTCAACCTCACCGACGGATTGGATGCCCTGGCAGGAGGGACCGGGGCGATTGCGAGCGCCGCACTCGGCCTGATCGTGCTTGCTGCGCACCCTGCCCTTGCCTGCCTGTGCTTTAGCTTGAGCGGAGCATGTCTGGGGTTCCTGGTTCACAACCGCCACAAAGCCGACGTCTTCATGGGAGACACGGGTTCACTCGCCATCGGCGGAATCCTCGCGGCAGTAGCCCTGTTGAGCGGGCAGGTGATTGCCCTTGCCCTGGTCGGTGGCGTGTTCGTCCTCGAAGCCCTATCGGTAATCGCCCAGGTGGGTTACTACAAGGCGACCAAGGGTCCGGACGGCAAGGGCAAACGCCTCCTGCGCATGGCACCTCTGCACCACCACTTCGAGCTGGGCGGCCTGCACGAGACCCAGGTGGTCGGTCGCTTTTACCTGGCCGGGGCCGTTCTGGCCGTTCTGGCCGTCTGGCTGTGTCGAGCATCCTGAACCACAGACAGAGACATGGGTAGGGGCACGCTGCAGCGTGCCCCTACAGATGCTTACGGGAGGCAAACCGCTTTTTGTGAAGTTGTGTTTTTCATACTCGGCTACTTAGAGAGCATCTGTGAAGAGAACTTAAATCATCCGGCCAGCCGACGAAGCATCAAGCGAATCATGGCAACATAGACAACTCCTTCATGGTCTCCGGCCACTGCTCATAGTCCTTACTTAATCGTC
>JACMIX010000452.1 GCA_014380935.1 Gloeobacterales cyanobacterium ES-bin-141
GCCGCCGAGTTGCGCGGTCTGCTCAAGATCATCTGGTTGCAGGGCGTGCAGCGTCCCGAGACGCGCACGCTCTTCTGGACACAGTTGTGGAAACTGCTCAGCCAAAATCCGCAGGCACTCGGTCCCTATCTCACCGTCTGTGCCCACGGCGAGCATTTCTTCGAGTTCCGCCAGGAAATCTCAAGCAAGATCAAGGCGCAACTGGAGCGCCCACTGGTCCAAAACGCGGCGCGGAGCTAAGTTCTCCATCATCTCTAATTCCAGCCGGGATCTACCGGGATGGATTTTGCTATTCTCAAGCACACCAGCAGTACCCGCCGCGAAAACGTCAATGGATGGCTCAGCGATCGTTATTTGTGATGGCGAGTATTCAACCCTGAGCGGCAAAACTGCCCACGGTCTGGTCCGGGAGACCGAGCGCTACGAGATCCTGGGCGTGATTGACGCGCCGACTGCCGGACGAGACGCGGGGGAAGTCCTCGACGGGGTACACCGGGGCATCCCGATCTACGCCTCGCTCGCGCGGGCACTCTCAGATCTGCCGGGCAGGCCCGACTACTGCATCGTGGGCGTGGCTACCCACGGTGGTGAACTTACCGCTTCGCTGCGCTCACAGCTCGGTGAGGCAATTGCCGCCGGGATGCATGTGGTGAACGGATTGCACGAGTACGCAGCCGATGACCCGGTGCTTCGGCAAGCGGCTACCCGTGAGGGAGTGACGATCACCGACCTGCGCAGGCCCAAGCCCAAGGACCAGTTGCACTTCTGGAGCGGTCGTATCCGCCTGCTCCGGATTCCCCGCATCGCCATGCTTGGCACCGATTGTGCGCTCGGCAAGCGCACCAGCAGCCGGTTTTTGCTCGAGGCCTGTAACCGAGCCGGTATTCGCACACAGCTTATCTACACGGGCCAGACCGGCTGGTTACAGGGAGGGGCCTGCGGCTTCGTGCTCGATTCGGTTACCAATGACTTTGTCAGTGGCGAGATCGAGCACGCTATTCTCCAGTGTGCTGAGCAGTTCTCGCCCCAACTTATCTTGCTCGAAGGACAGTCCGCCTTGCGTAACCCGGCCGGTCCCTGCGGTTCTGAATTCATCCTCTCAGGCGAGGCTCGGGGAGTGATTCTTCAGCACGCTCCGGGTCGCCTTCACTTCGACGGTCACGAGGACCAGGGGTACCGGATCCCGCCCGTAGAGGAAGAGATTGCTCTCATCCGGCTCCTGGGGGCAGAGGTTCTGGCCCTCACACTCAACGGCCAGGGCCTATCTACCGCTGAATTGGTGGAAGCCCGCAAACGGCTTGAGGAGCAACTCGGTTTGCCCGTCATTTGCCCTTTAGAGGAAGGTATGGACCCGCTGATCCCCGTCGTTCGCGCCTTTATGGCAATGGAGCAGGCGCGGTGAAGATTACTGCCGCCGCTGCACGGATGGAAGTGTTTGCCCTGACGCGGCCCTACACGATTGCGTTCAAGCATGTTACCGGCGTTGAAAACTTGATTGTCAGCCTGCGTACTGTCTCCGGTCTGCTAGGCCTGGGTGCCGCGTCACCCGAGCCTCATGTAACCGGCGAGACGGTAGAGGTTTGTCGGGCCGCGTTGCTCGATGGTGCTCTTGACTGGCTTATCGGTATAGACATCCGCGAACTGCCCGCCCTGGTGCGGCAACTGAAGGTCAGGATGCCCACTGCGCCTGCTGCTCGGGCCGCCGTGGATATGGCTTTGCATGATCTGCTCGCCCAACACCTGGGTGTGCCCCTGGTCCGCATGCTCGGGCAGGTACACGATAGGTTGCCCACCTCGATCACGATTGGCATCAAGCCCACGATTGCCGAGGCCCTGGAAGAAGCCCACGAGTACCTGGGACGGGGCTTCCGAATCCTCAAGGTCAAAGTCGGTCACGATCTGGGGCAGGATGTCGAACTGCTGGCCCGTCTGCGCGAACAGGTCGGCAAGCACATTCCTCTCCGCATCGATCCCAATCAGGGTTACACGGTTCACGAGGTTGAACGCTTCATGGAGCTGACTGCCCCTCTGGATTTAGAACTGCTGGAGCAGCCGCTCAGGGCGGAGGACACGGACGGGTTGCGCAGCCTGAGTGCAGCGGTCCGGCTGCGTATCGCCGTGGATGAGAGCCTGCTCGATGAGCAGGACGCCCTCGCTCTGCTTACCCCGCCTCCGGCCTGTGGGATCTTCAATATCAAGCTGATGAAGTGCGGAGGCATCGCCCCGGCCCTGCGCATCGCTGCCATGGCCGAAGTAGCAGGTATCAAATTGATGTGGGGCTGCATGGATGAGAGCGTGATCAGCATTGCCGCCGCGCTGCACGCGGCCCTCGCCTCCCCCGCCACCCATTACCTGGATCTCGACGGTAGCCTCGATCTCGCCCGCGATGTGGCAGACGGTGGGTTTGTGCTCGAAGACGGCTGCCTTACTACCCGAGAGGTTCCGGGCCTCGGGGTACACCTGCTCGAGTAACAGAGCGTCACGGGCGCGGCATCGTCCCGTCGTTGTGCGTCTCAATCCAGGCTTCCGCCTCAAGCATCAGTCCACGTAGCGTATCGAGGGTCTGGGAGGTTGGGGTGGACCACAAGCCACGCTGGTGCGCTTCGAGCAATCGCTCGGCCATGTCTCTAAGCACCCAGGGATTCTTGCGGCGCACGAACTGCTGAACCTCGGGATCAAACAGATAGCTCTCGGCGACTCCCTGGTACATGAAGTCCTCGACACACTGGGCAGTCGCGTCGTAGGCAAACAGGTAATCAACCGTGGCACTCAGCTCGAACGCGCCTTTGTAGCCGTGCCGCATCATGCCCCGAATCCACTTGGGGTTGACGACTCGGGCACGGTAGACCCGGCTGACCTCCTCGTGCAGGCTGCGAACTTTCGGGGCCTGGGGTCGGGAGTGATCCCCGAAGTAGGTAACGGGTTGCCTGCCGCTCAGGCTGCGGACCGCGGCGGTCATACCGCCCTGAAACTGGTAATAGTCGTCGGAGTCGAGCAGGTCGTGTTCGCGGTTGTCCTGGTTGTGTAAAACCACGGCGAGACGACCGAGACGCCGGGCAAAGGCCGCCGGAGCACTGATCCCCGCCTCCGCCGCACGCGTGTAGGCGTAACCGCTCCAGTTGAGGTAGGCGCGGGCCAGGTCGCCGTCGTCCTGCCAGCAGCGGGACTCGATCAGCCCCTGCAACCCGGCTCCGTAAGCTCCAGGCTTCGAGCCGAAAATACGCA
This sequence comes from Gloeobacterales cyanobacterium ES-bin-141, assembly GCA_014380935.1. Classification (GTDB taxonomy): domain Bacteria; phylum Cyanobacteriota; class Cyanobacteriia; order Gloeobacterales; family Gloeobacteraceae; genus JACMIX01. Next base: position 3,226 of record JACMIX010000452.1, read on the forward strand.
GACGACTGTGGACCTCGGCCTCCTCGACGGGAAGTCCCTCATCCACCCAGAACTGGCGGTCCACCTGCACCTGAGCGCGCAACGGATTGTCCTCGTCCGCTTCGTCACAATTGGCCACGGCCCGCACCGCATCGTCAAACAGGCCAATCAAGTTAGCAAAAGCGTCCCGGAAGAACCCGGAGATTCTCAGCGTCACATCAACGCGGGGGCGACCGAGCACCGCAACCGGGATCACCTCAAAGCCGGTCACCCGCCGGGAAGCCCGGTCCCAGACCGGTTGAGCCCCTATCAGTGCAAGGGCCTCAGCGAGGTCGTCTCCCCCCGTGCGCATCGTACTCGTCCCCCAGACCGACAGGCCCAGACTGCGGGGATACTCGCCGTGCTCCTGGGTATAACGCTCGACAAGGGCCTCGGCGGCTTTGCGGCCTACGTCCCAGGCACCGGGGGTCGGGATGGCACGCACATCGACTGAGTAAAAGTTGCGCCCGGTCGGCAGCACCTCGGGCCTGCCACGGGTCGGCGCACCGCTCGGCCCAGCAGGTACAAAGCGTCCGTCCAATCCGGCCAACAGATGGACCATCTCCTCGTCTGTTTGCATCAGTGCTGTCAGCAGTGGGCCTGTGACCCAGTCCAGTACCTCCCGCGTTCTGGGCAACACAGATAAGTCTCCCGGTTCCGCCATCAGCCCGTGCGCGAACCGTTCAAGCCCCTCCACCACGTCGCCGACCGTCCGGCAGGGACCAATCAGATCAAGCACCGGTCCCGCGTACGGCTCACCCAACTCGGCAACCAGCGGATCAAAATCAAGACCCAGATCCAGAGCAAGCGCCTGGGTGATCCCGGAACCGCTCGGAGAGCCGGGACGGGCGAGGGCGACCAGCAGACCGCAAAGTTGCTCGCCCTCCGGTGCCTGGCCAAAGATATGTAACCCGTCGCGGATCTGCATTTCCTTGATCTCACAGAGATAGCCGTCCACAGAGGTGAGGAACTCGGGCAGCAGGTCAGCGGGCAGTTGGGCCAGACCCAGGTCGCGGTGCAGCTCGGTCTTGCCGATGAGCGCGAGCAGGCGGGTCTGGAGCGCGGGGAGGCGGGCGGGATCAAGGCTTGCCGCTTCGTGGTATTCGTCGATGACATTTTCAAGGTCGAGTAACGGGCCGTAAGTCTCGGCCCTCGCCATCGGTGGGGTGAGGTGATCGAGGATGACCGCCGCCGTACGGCGCTTGGCCTGGGTGCCCTCACCGGGATCATTGACGATGAACGGGTACAGGTGCGGAAGCGCTCCCAGAACCGCTTCCGGAAAGCACCCGGCACTCAGGGCATTGGCCTTGCCGGGTAGCCATTCGAGGTTGCCGTGCTTGCCGAGATGGACGACGGCATGGGCACCCCAGACTTCGCGCAGCCAGTAGTAAAAAGCAAAGTAGGGATGGGGTGGTTCAAGGTCGGGTGCGTGGTAATTGAGCTGGGGATCACTGTCATAGCCTCGGGCAGGCTGAATCGCCACGAACACGTTACCAAAGCGCACGCCGCTCACCGGTAGCCCCTCGGGCCTGAGCCCGTACTCGCCGGGTGCCGCTCCCCAACGTGCTTCGACCCGAGTGCGAACCGTACCGGACAAAGTTGCAAAATATCCCTGGTAGGCTTCGATGTCTACCCACTGGGCAAGCGGCCGAGAATCGAATCCTTCTGGGTCGTTCGTCACCCCTGCACTCAGGCAGGCAATCAGAGCAGCGGAATCCGCGGGCAGGTAATAACCGGTGTCGTAGCCCGCCTGCTTCAAGGCTTTGAGGACTTCGACACAACTGGCCGGGGTATCAAGCCCGACGCCGTTGGCAAGCCTGCCGTCGCGGTTGGGGTAGTTGGCGAGTA
>JACMIX010000453.1 GCA_014380935.1 Gloeobacterales cyanobacterium ES-bin-141
GCCCAGCCCAATGAGCAACTGGCTGCGACCTTCGCCCGCAGCGACTATCCGCCGGAATTATTCGTGGTCATGCTCACCCGCGAGGGGCGCATCAAGAAGCTGTCCCTCAGCGAGTGCGCCAACCTGACCGGTCGGGGCCTGATGATGCTCAAGCTTGGCGACGAGGACACCCTCTTGCAGGTCGCCCTGGCCACCCAGGAAAGCTTCGTCGTCGTGGCGACCAGTGCCGGTCGGCTCCTGCGCTTTGTGTGCAACGAGACCCAACTACCGGTGATGAGTCGCACGGCGGTTGGTTTACAGGCTCTCAAACTGCGCAAGGGCGAGTCAATTATCGGTATGGCCGTCGTTGCCGAGACCGATTTTCTATTGCTGGCAAGCCGCAACGGTCTACTCAAACGCCTGAAGGTAAGTGACCTGCGCCTGCAAGAGCGCGGTGGCCTCGCAACACCAGTCACGGTACTTGGCGATCGCACCGATACCCTGATTGCGCTGCTTGGCTCCCTCGGCTCGGAGCGGACAGCCCTCTCCACCACCAGCCAGGAACGGTTGTTGCGCCTCAACTTTGCTGGAGTGTCTTTGCGGAGCCGGACTGAACCGGCCGAGCGTCTGGAAGCGCTTGAAACCGGTGAGAAGCTGGTCGGGATGACCTGGGCAATCGACGGCGAAAGCGAAGCCTAGCCAGCAGGCTTCGCGGGCCGGGATAGACGCGGTAAGCCGTCTTGCCCATTGACCAGGACGATTTGCAGTGCCTCTAGCCATTGCGAAACGGACTGAACTGGCGCTTGCTCCAGGCCAGTGCCGCCATCTGCACTGGGGCCAAAGGGCTACTGAAGGGGGAAGTGCTGCTCAAATCGAGGTCGCTACATCAGGATTGGGTAACCGGTTGAGTCCTCAGCGACTTCGACTTAAGTAGCAAAGTGACCCGCTCGCGGATCTCTTCGCGCACGCGTTGGAAAACTGCGTAGTCCTTGCCGTCGGGATCCTCCAACTGCCAATCATCGAAGACGTCCCGCGCAAGCCACGCCTCAGGCAGGTTGACCCCGCAACTGGGTGGGTTTTCGCATCACAGTCGGGCTAGCCATCAAGCTCTGTTCTCCGGCGATAAATCTTTCGAGGCGGCACTCCACCCAAAATAGGAACAACTTTCCTGGATGCTAGATAAAGCGTTCCCTCTTATCTGGCCGCTGTCGCCAATATGTGCATCAATATTTGCTGATGGGTTTATGTTCACCCTATAGTATCGGCATTTCACGATGAAGTCTCGTACAACACAGCCGCCACCGGGTTGAAGGGGCCTGGGTAGAGCCACGCTGGTGGTCTGACCGAGTAAACGTGGTCACCAACAAACCGCTCGACATCTCGCCCTGGTCATCGTGTCGAACCCACAAAGCCTTGCTGCCTGCAGTGACGATCTCGGTATCAGCCGCAGCAGGATATTTTTGCCGCCGCGGCAACCGTGGCACAGCAGACTACCGGCTCCGGCACACGGATTGTTGATTGGCCCTGTCCGTGCATGCTGTCGGCTTCGTCAGAACGCACCCAGAACTCCCACTCGTGACCGTCCGGATCGGTCAACCAGAATTTGTCCGCAATTGCGTAACAGCAGGTCACAGACTGCTCAAGGCGCGGAACAATCCCGGTCGCCTCTACCTGCCCCTGCCACTTTGCCAGGGCATCGCGGTCGAAAAGCTCGATTCCGAAGTGTTCGTTGCCCCTCGCTCGCAGGTCACGGTCCGGATTGACGACGAGGGCCAGGTGGAGGGCCGGAGATTCGAGCCGAAAGTGGGCGTAATCGAGGTAGCGCTTGGTGGGTGCCACTCCGAACACTGCGCAATAAAAACGGACCGCCGCTTCGAGGTCCGCGACATCGAGGCTGATATGGGGACGGTATTGCATGACTTCCTCCGAAGTGAATGTTTATCGACGATTAGCGATGGAGTGAACGCAGGCGCTAGGGCCGATAGGTCCTGGTTTTAGAGGTCGGTTACCAGTTCTTTCAGACGTGCAAGTGCGCCGGGTTCGATGCAATAGCAGACCCGTGGCCCATCCACCTCGCCCTGGACAAGACCCACTTGCTTGAGGACGCGCAGATGTTCGGAGACCGTGGACTGGGAGATAGGGAGCATCTCCACCAGTTCCCCACACACGCATGAGGTGCGCACCATCAGCAGTTTGAGGATACGGATTCGCGTAGGGTGTCCCAGAGCCTTACAGAGAGCCGCGAGTTGCTGCTCCGAATACTCATCGAACTCAGCCGCTCCAGGGGCGCAACCAGTACAGGCCGTATCAGCAGGATCTGTCCCAGGTACCTCTATCATCGTTTATCGCCAAATGCCGATAGCTCAACTTTAGGGTCCTCGCTACCGGCTGTCAAATCTGACTCAGGGACAGCAGGCAAGCTGCAAGGCCAGGAGCCTGCTGATACAAACGGCAGAGGTGGCGGACCTTCTCATGGAACTGGGGGTCGGCTTTAGATGTCAGCCAGCTGCGCACGCGGTGGGGCTTGAGATCTTTTGTTTGAGTAGGCGGGCGGCATGACGGGGCGAAATCGAACTCAAGATGCCGCGCTTGACGATTTCGTCTGCGAGTTCCCTGGGCGACCAATGGGTGATAGGTCTGCCCGAGCAGTCGGGCAGTTGCAGGCGAGAGCCACTATCTGGCAAACCCGCTCGGGAGTGATGCGAGACCGCAACACCTGGGATGCTGGCCTTGTCTGCAGCCGCTGCGGCATCTCCAGACCTACCCTCAGAAAGTGGGTTCGTTGCTACGAGGAGGCCGGGTCTGACGGCTTTAAAGTCAGAAGACGTAGACCAAACAGTACCCTGACCACAAGGTTCTCCCCTACCACGTCGATTGAATCCTCGAACTGCGCCACAACGGCCGCTCTGGGAGGCCATCAATTTCCGGGGGTGCCTGAACTTTCTACGCCGCTCTTCCAGCGATGGGCCTGAACTGGAGACACCAGGACCGGAACGACTCCTCCAACTTATCAACATCCATGTACGAGCCTGCAGCAATAGGTGCGCGCTCCGGGGCATCCACTACATCGACTGTTTCTTGATCATCCGTTTGGAGATTACCCAGTTAACTGTCGATTCCATGAACGCCGATGAGATTGTCCCGCCGTTGCGGTAGCGCTCGCTGTAGTTGACCAGGAAATCCCGGTTATTCTCGATGTAGATTCTCAGTTGCCTAACTCCCTTGAGCAACTTCCCCACCACCGCTGTCGCCGGAAATTCCGGCTGGACATCTTGCAGATCTTCCTCAATCTCGGCTAGATGCGCTTGGGCCTCGAACCGGTTGCCGTGTTAGAGATAATGCTTGACTCGCTCCAACTCCTGCTTGGCATCCTCTAGAAATGCCTTTGGCTTGGCAACCCCTTGGCCATCTGGCCAAGCACCGTCAGCTGCAGGCAATGTGGAACCAGTCAGGCACGTGCTCGGCGTTCGGATGGAGGTACAACTGCAGGTTCCGAACACTATCCGCCCCGTCTGAGAGGAAGATCACCTGCTGGTTGGCCTGCATGCCCTGGGACTGGATTAGCTCGAAGAGGCGTCGTCAGCAACTTCCGTAGCCATATATCAGTTCCCCCGGGGGGGTGAAACCAGGTTCGGCGCGGAGAACCACGGCTTCATTTGCATATCGGCCCACGAAAGTCAATCGGCACCAACAAGTTAATTCTGCTCGAATTCTTCCTTCAGGTGCACTGTCTTCATCTCCAACCCGTAACGGTTCCGGTGAATCTAGCAAGCCGGTTTCAAAACACAGTGCATATTGCTTTGGTTCAAACGCAAACGTCCGCTGATTCAAAGCCATGGCGGCACCTCTTGGTCGCTGGATCAAGACCTTCTCACCTTCTCCACAGTGAAATGGCAACAAGATTGCGCGTTGTGCATCATTACCTATCGGAATATTACCCAATATAAAGTCATGGTAGTGCAACTCAACTCGGAGCCACCCTGGGACTGTGCCATCTTTCAGGGTGCTAAACATGCACCGTTCGCGAGTCCACAGCACACCTTGACAGAAGAGTTGAGCAGTGTAGGGACCAACAGGAGTCCTGAAATCTGTTAGTAAAAGTACTTCCAGAGCTCGCTCATAACTGGGCCAAATGTTAAAGCAAGCAATTTTTGTCATTTGTCTAATACGTTACGTTATCACTACCCTTCCCCAACAAGGTTTCACAGGTGTCGATGTGCTCAATCTCCATCTGGCGCAAGGACTTCCGGGTGTCCGCTGAGGGTACGGTGTACTGACCTTGCCCGGATTTGGCTTTCAGCTGAATTAGCTGCCGGTTGTCAAATCTGACCCGGTGTTCGCGCAAGCGGTCTAATGCTCGGCCAGGACACCCTTGAGTGTGTCGAACGGAGTACTGATCCCGAAAGTGGCCGGGTTGACGACGTGGCGATAGGTAAAGTGGCGCTGCTTGATGTAGTAGTAGTCCCATGGGCTCATCTGGA
>JACMIX010000454.1 GCA_014380935.1 Gloeobacterales cyanobacterium ES-bin-141
AATAACTGGGAGGGGCGGGTATTGCTGAGTGCCTACATCAAGGAAGATGGCTCGATAGGCGAGGTGAAGATAGTCAAGTCATCCGGCCACTCAGAACTCGACGAGGCGGCGATTGCGGCCTTGCGGGGTTGGCGATTCGAGCCTGCCCGGCGCGGAGAGGTGGCCCAGGGTTCTTGGGTGCGGGTACCCTTCACCTTCACCTTGCAGTAATTAGCTGCCCACAACCCGTAGGGGTGAGCCAAATGTTCACCCCTCTTTTTATTGTTTAAGGGCTGCCACCACGACAAAAAGGTCCACACCCAGCAGCAACAACACACAAACCAGTAGTGTCAGGTACATCCAGGGTTGGGCCAGGGGTTTTACGCGGGCCGTGTCAAGCCCCGTTCTCGCCTCGATGATGCGCAGGAAGCGGGCAAAACCCGCAATCCGCATCGGTAAGAGAAAACGGTCGCCCTGTTGATTGACCAGGTAGTGAACCCGGCCTCCCTGGCTAGTAGGAGAAGAGCGGATCTCGCGAAAATCGGACCAGGATAGGTGCCAGTTGTGCCCGATCGCCTGGGGTACCCAGGGCGCGTAGCGCACGGTGATTCCGGCTGAATCGGTTTGTACGCGCTGACTGAGTGCTCCGCCAAGCAAGATAAAGCCGCTCGCGATCCCCCCGAGAACCAGGGGAAGGGGCACGGGTGCACCCTGACGGACCAGCAAGAAGGGTACCGGTACGACGAGACTGGCAAGCAAACCCAACAACGTGTAGCGCACCAGGGGCGAGATCTTGAAAGTGGCTTCAAGCTGCTGGTCTGGAAGGCCGGTCGTGCGCATCGGTTTACTCAAGATTTCTCTATCATGCTAAGCCTGTCGCCCGAAATAGTGCACTGTCGTCCGCTCCCCTACTTCTATGCAGCTCACTGAGGGGCAGGGCGGGTCCCAATCCCAGAACTCCGTCAGTGGCAAACCGAGGGCCGCGAGCAGCATTACCCGGATAGGACCGCCGTGGGTGACCAGAATTACCGTTTGGTGGGCATGCAGTTCGAGCGCCTGGTGATAGAAATTGAGCACCCGCCCGGCCATACAGAGTACCGATTCTCCTCCCGGGGGCACAAACCCGAGCGGGTCTGCCTGCCAGTTCAGAAGCGCTTCTGGATACCGTTCGGTCAACTCGTCCCCACTCAGGCTCTCCCACTGACCAAAGTCGGATTCTTGAAGACGAGGCTCGACCTGCCAGACCAGCCGGGGCAATTGTGCATTTAATAGTTTTGCAGTTTCACGGGCGCGGAGCAGGGGGCTCGTGTAGGCGACCGTTGGTGGTGGTCCCGACCACTGAAGGCACTCGACACCCCTCCGGCCCTCAGCGCTCAGACGCACATCGCTACGACCACAGAAGCGCCGTTGCGCACTCAGCGCGGTCTGACCATGCCGAACCAGGTACATCCAGGTCAAGCACTCACGGTGAGGCAGGCCTCAACCACCGCGAGCACCGAATCGGCCAGACTGTCCAGGTCATACCCCCCTTCGAGGCCGAACAAAACCCGCGGAGTACGTGCGAGGCACTGGTGGGCAAAGTCGCCGTAGTCCCCGGGCACCAGGCCCATCTCCGAGAGTGGATCATCGCGGTTGGCATCAAATCCGGCACTGACGATCAGCAGTTCGGGACTGAAGCGGTCAATGAACGGCCAGACTGTCTGCTTGAACGCTTCGCGATAAACGGTTCCATCCGACCCCGATTCGAGGGGTACATTGCAGACATTGCCATGCGCACCGGTCTCACCCGCAGAACCGGTACCCGGATAGTGCGGAAATTGATGCAGCGAAACATAGGCAAGCCGGGGATCATCCCAGCACAACTGCTGAGTGCCATTGCCGTGGTGGACATCCCAGTCGAGTACCGCTACCCGCGACAACCCTTTGTTCAGGGCGTAGTAGGCCGCGAGCGCGGCATTGGAGAATAGGCAGAAACCCATCGCCCGGTTACGCTCGGCGTGGTGGCCGGGCGGGCGGGCCACTACCCAGGCCGGTCTGCCGCGCTCAAGCACCGCATCCACCCCCGCAAGCCAACTCCCCGCCGCGAGACAGGCAACCTCAAAACTCTCCGGACCAACTGGAGTGTCCGCATCAAGCATGCCGCCGCCTCGACTCGCCATCTGTTCAACCGAGTCGATCAGTTGGGGAGTGTGTATCCAGAGCAGCTGCTCTCGGGTAGCAGCATACGGCTCTTGCCAGTCGATTTGCTTGCTGACCGGGGAGTTGCGGAGGCGTTGCACAACCGCACTGAGCCGGGCCGGGCGCTCCGGATGCGCAAACCCCGTCTGGTGGGCAAGGAAACGGTCTGTGTAGATCACCGGCAGCATATAGGGCACTCGAACTTTGCCCTTCAGTGTAGCGAACCGAATACGCCACCGGCAGATACGAGGTGGATGTCCTCGACCGGGTTAAGCTGTGTGGGCAGTTGAATTAGGAACGCGAGATGATCCGACGCACTACGACAATACTGGTTGCCGCTGTCATCCTGGGAGCTTTGCCAGTCCTGGCAGAGGTAAAAGTCCGTGTCGTACATGGCTCACCGGATGCGCCGCCCATTGACGTTCAAGCAGGTAACAACCAGGCTTTCTCATCCGTCACCTTCAAAAAGGTGACCGACTACGTAACCCTGGCACCCGGAGACGTCACCTTCGAGGTCTACCCCGCGCGCGAAACCAGGCAACTGGTGACCAAACCATTCATCTCGGCCACGGCCACGCTCTCGGAAAACACCCAATACACCCTGGTCGCTCTGAACAAGTTCGCCAAGATCGAGCCGCTCCTGCTCATCGACGACATCAAGCCCGAGGCAGGTAAAGCCCGCATCCGCCTGGTCCATGCCTCTGAAGATACTCCGGCGGTCGATGTGGGCATCAAAGACGGCTCCATCGTCTTCAAGGACATTCCTTTCAAGAAAGCCACGGAGTACGTGAGTGTGGAGCCCGGGACTTACACATTCGAAGTACGTCCGACTGGATCTAAGAATGTCTTGCTGAATGTACCGGATCTCAAACTCGAAGCAGGTGGTGTATATAGCGTCCATGCCCTGGGCTTGATGATCCAGCCCGGCACCCGTGCGCCAGAAATTACAGCCATACTCAGCACAGATGCGCGACCCGGCGAGGTCCAACCTGATGCCCCCCCAGCTGCAACCGTACCCGCACCCGATATCCAGACACCAGGTGGGACTACCCCAGCACCGGCTACCGAGCCGCCCACCGGGATCACCCCAGCACCAGAGACAAAACCGGCTAACCCACCTCCTACTCCTTGAATTGCATGCCCTGCTATGAGTGCGCGCCTCTTTCTTGCACCTGAGCAGTTCGAGTTCGGTCAAGCACGCCTGAATACTGCCCAGTGGCACTACCTGACACGCGTCTTGCGGCTGAGGTCTGGAGCTGAGTGCATCATCCTGGACGGGTGCGGAAAAATATGGCAGGCAGTTCTGGCAAATGAGGCCGTCACCCTGACAGCAGAACTACCGCCTCCAGCGACTGAATGGACCGTTCAGGTACGAATCGCCTGTGCGGTTCCCAAAGGGGAGCGCTGGGAGTGGTTGTTGCAAAAGGCTACCGAGCTGGGAGCCTCAGAGATTATTCCTTTGAAGACTGCACGCTCCGTCGTGCTACCCCAAACCTCGAAGCTAGAACGCTGGCAGGCAATCGTCCGTGAAGCGGCCGAGCAGTCGGAACGTCTGGTGCTGCCACGGGTCCACCCTCCCCTCGACTTCGAAGCGTTCCTTCAACAGCATCCAGCGGGACTGGGATTCATCTGCACCGCCCGCGGAGAGCGCCCCTCGCTGTGGAAGTGTCTCGCGGGAATGCGGACAGACGCAATTGTGACCCTACTAAGTGGTCCTGAAGGAGGCTTTACCCCTGAGGAGGTCGCTCAGGCTCAAACATATTCTTTTCGACCGGTCTCACTCGGCTCGCGCATTCTCAGAGCAGAGACAGCGCCTCTGCTGGCTCTGGGCTGGATCGGAGCCTGGCTCGAAGCTATAGTCTGATCGGTGTACGCCCTAAGTTCACTTGACGTTGGGAGGCTCAAGTGACACGATCAGAGAGGTTAAGAAATGTTTTCTAACCTACTGATACTGAGGACGCCCATGTTGGTGCCATTTGATCCTTCCTTCTTTGAAACTGCCCAGGCCGACGCACAGGACCAGTCCGTGACCGACAACATCCTGTTACGCTACTTGCACAAGCAGTCTCCCGAGAGCCTGAGCCAGATTGCCCAGTCTGTCTCACCCGAAGTGCAACAGATGATCGCAGGCAACGTACAAGGACTGATGGGGGCCTTGCCGCACGGGCAGTTCCAGATCCAGGTCTCGACGAGCCGTGAAAATCTCTCGGGCTTGCTTGCCTCAGCGATGATGACCGGTTACTTCCTGCGCAAGGTTGAGCAGCGCATGGAACTCGAGCAACAGTTCGCCACCCTGGGTGGTGAAGAGATTCCCGAATAACTATTACTGACAACGGCATCGCCCTACCAGATCCTCGTAGAGTTTCATTGGTAGGGCGATGCCGTTTTTTTGGGCGCGTTTGCGCTCTTCAAGGCGGCGGTCCCCGGGTAATCTGGTTCCCGGTTGCGCCAGCACGGCCTCAAAGAGCGTCTCAGCCCGCCGGGCAAAACCATCGCCTCCGAAAGCACAGGGGTCCAACAGCAAAAAGAACTGACCTACCCGCGCCGGACCGCCCGTGGACGTGAAGAACGAACTGGCCTGGAAGCTAAAGTTTGAGCCGGTCAGGGCAGCTGCCATCAACTCCACCATCATGGCCAGGGCAGCACCTTTCACTTCTCCGGCCGGTAGCATGGTGCCTGCCATGGCGGCACCCGCGTCGGTAGTCGGTTTGCCATCGACATCGAGTGCCCAGTCACCCGGAATGGGTTCGCCCTTTTGTGCCGCGAGCAGGACCTTGCCACGGGCGGCTTTGCTGAGTGACAAATCGATTATGAGCGGGTCCGCTCCCACCCGTGGACAGGCAAAGGCAATCGGGTTGGTGCCGAAAAGGGCGGTAGACCCGCCCCAGGGCGCCATCGCAGCCGGGGCATTTCCAAAAGCCAGGGCAATCACTCCCTCCCTGGCCGGACGTTCTACGTGGTATCCCGCCGCCCCGAAATGGTGAGAATTGGCCACCGCCACCGCTACGACTCCCATCTCCCGCACCAGTGCAAGTGCCTCGTCCATGCCCAGCCGGATGGCCGGATAGGCAAAACCATCGCGGGCATCGACGCGAATAGCTGCGTGTGCGTGCTTGGTCATGTGTGGCCTGATCTGTCCCGCGACTTTACCGCTGAGCGCCTGATCGGCGTAGAAGGGCAGGCGGCAGGCCCCGTGCGACACCAGACCATCCGCCTCTGCCGAGACCAGGGCATCCGCTACACAGGCGGCGTTCTCCCGTGAGGTGTCAGAGGCCACCAACACATTGACGGCCAGGTTGTATAAGTCTTGTAGCGCAAGGGTTTTCATCCGCGGTGCCCTCTGTTCATCAATCTACGGTACGTCGGTAGGATTATGCTAGTATTCGACCAGTTGCACGCTCCCATCCTTTCACGGATTGCAAGTCGAGGCGATAACGGATATGTCAGTTGAAGCCTTTACCTGCTCAGACGAAGCGACATTTGACTACTTCGCCTACGGTTCATGCATGTGCCCCGTGGACCTGAAGCGGACCTTTGGCGAACACACCCACCTCTACGTACTCGGACCGGCAACGCTGCCGGGGTACCGGCTTGGATTTTACCGTCGCTCGAAGCGGCGCGAGTGCGGGGTACTTGATATTGTTCAGGACCCGGTAGCGGCTGTGGAGGGTGTGCTCTACCGCTTGCCGCGGCGACTGAGCGACTGCCTCGACGAGCGCGAGGAAGTGCCCACGAACGGCTATCGCCGGGAAATCGTGGACGTGTACTGCCGGGGACAACAATATATGGGTGTGCGCACCTACGTGGTCGTGGACAAGTTGGTCCAGGAGCTTGCACCCAACGATTGGTATTTCGAGGTTGTTCTGCGCGGTGCTCTAACCTGCGGTCTACCCGAGCAGTACTGCTGGCAACTCTTCGAGCACATGCACCGGTTGCAGCGCGGGGGTAATGCTTGGGGCAAATGAGTCTTCTCTGACAAAGACTGTGCAAATGTCTGCTCATCCGTACAATGAGGGTGACTTGTCGGCTCGAGCTACGCTATGACCTCTGAACTCCCGCTGAACCTGACTTCGCTCCGCTCACCTTCCGCCTTTGCTGCCGAACCGTTGCGGCAAAATATCGAACTGTTCGAGCGGTTGCTCAGGCAGGTCGCCGCCCAGGAGTGCAGCGGTGAACTTGTAGATGTCCTCGACCGACTATGGGACTCGCGTGCAAGTGTCGGCCAGATGGTCTCGCAAGAAGTCCCGCAGCTAATTCAGGGACTCTCGCTGGAGCGGGCTATCGTGGCCATTCGCGCCTTCTCGATTTATTTTCAGCTCATCAACATCGCCGAGCAGCACCACGAGCAAAAAAACCTGCGTCTACAAGCAAGTCTCAACTTCGAGACGGCGAACCCGGGTTCCTTTCGCTGGTTGCTAGCCGAACTCAAGAGCCTCGGTGTCTCGGCCCCTGAGATCGAGCGTGTTCTCCATCAACTGGACATCCAGCTGGTCTTCACTGCCCATCCCACCGAAATTATCCGTCGGACGATTCGCAACAAGCACCGCAACCTCATTCACCTACTCGACAAGCTCGACCACGCGCTTTCTGAGTGGCAGCAGCAAGAACTCCACGAGCAGATCCTCGAAGAGATCCGCATGTGGTGGAGGACCGATGAACTTCACCAGGTCCGTCCGACTGTGCTCGATGAAGTCAACCACACCATCCACTACTTTGCCGAGATCCTCTTCGACGCTCTGCCCAAGGTTCACCGTGAACTCGCCCGCTGCCTGCAGGCCTACCACCCGGCCCTGACCCGCTCGATCGGTACTTTTTGCCGGCTCGGCTCGTGGGTCGGGGCGGACCGCGACGGCAACCCCGCCGTGACTGCACAGGTTACCTGGAAGACGGCCTGTCTCCAGCGCGATGCCATCCTGGGCAAGTACTTGCACTTGATTGACCGGCTGCGTGACCGGCTGAGCTTGCTTGAGAACGACATTCCTCAAGACCTCATGCACTCGCTTGATAATGACCAGCGCGAACTGCCCGCGACCTACAACGAGTTTTCGATCCGCTACTTGCAAGAACCCTACCGTCTGAAGCTCTCGTATATTCTCAAGCGTCTGGAGAACACCTGTGAGCGCAACGCCTGGCTGCAGGTGCATGGTCCCTTACGTCTCAGCCAGCTTGAAGACAGCAACTGGCAGCATTTTTACCGACACGCGGACGAATTTCTGAGTGAGCTCGAACTTATCCGCCAGAGCCTACGCTCGAGCGGGCTGATCTGTCAGGCTCTCGAGGACCTGATTATCCAGGTTCAGGTCTGCGGCTTTCACTTTGCGCACCTCGACATTCGCCAGGACAGCTCCAAGCACGAGGAAGCCATCGCCGAGGTGACCGACCGCCTGCGCCTGCTCAGTGTGCCCTACACCGACCTTGACGAGTCCGACCGCCTGGCCTGGCTTGTTCAAGAACTGCAGACGCTCAGACCTCTGATCCCGGCCGAGTTGCCCTTCAGTGCCAAAACCACGGAGATTATCCAGACCTTCCGGATGATCCGCCGGATGCAAAAAGAATTCGGCACCGAGGTCTGCAACACCTACATCATTTCGATGAGCAAACAGGCGAGCGATCTCCTGGAGGTGTTGCTGTTTGCCGAGGAAGCAGAACTCTACGACCCGGCTACTGGCACTGGAACGCTCATGGTCGTACCCCTGTTCGAGACGATCGAAGACCTGCGCAATGCCCCCGATGTCCTGGAGCAGTTGCTCGCACTTCCCCTCTACCGCTGCTATCTGACCTGTCACGGCAACCTCCAGGAGGTCATGCTGGGGTATTCGGACTCCAACAAAGACAGCGGTTTTCTCTCGAGCAACTGGGAAATCTTTCAGGCCCAACAGCGGTTGCAGCAGGTCGCCCGCCGCTACGGCATCCAGCTGCGTATCTTTCATGGCCGGGGGGGCTCAGTCGGCCGGGGCGGTGGACCTGCCTACCAGGCCATCCTGGCCCAGCCGGATGGTTCGGTCATGGGACGCATCAAGATTACCGAGCAGGGTGAGGTGCTGGCCTCCAAATACTCTCTACCGGAGCTTGCCGCCTTCAACATCGAGACCGTTACAGCCGCTGTCTTGCAGGCAAGCCTCCTACCTACCAGTCCACCCGGCAGCCAGGGTTGGGAGACACTGTTGGGCGAGCTTTCCGCCGTCGCCCGGCAGGCCTATCGCAGCCTCATCTACGAGCAAGAAGGCTTTCTGGATTTCTTTTACAATGTCACGCCCATCGAAGAAATCAGCCAGTTGCAGATCAGTTCGCGCCCGGCCCGCCGCGACGGCAAGCGCGAGTTGAGCGGCCTGCGAGCGATCCCCTGGGTCTTCTCCTGGACGCAGAGCCGCTTTTTGCTACCCGCCTGGTACGGCGTCGGTACGGCCGTGGATAGTTTTATCCAGGAGAATCCCGAACAACACCTGGCCGAGCTGCGCTCGATGTACCGGCAGTGGCCCTTCTTCCGAACGGTGATCTCCAAGGTAGAAATGACTTTGGCTAAGGTGGACCTGCAAATCGCCCAGACCTACATCGCGGAACTCCTTCCCGAGGAACACCGGGTGACCGGCGAGTTGATTTCAGCCCAGATCCGCACGGAGATGCTCAGGACGCGGACCTGCGTGCTTAAAATCACGGGGCACGCCGAGTTGCTCGACGGCGACCCGCAGCTCCAGCGCTCCATCGCCCTGCGCAATGCCACAATTTCCCCACTCGGCTACCTGCAAATAGTCCTGCTCAAGCGCCTGCGCGAAGGTGAACACACCCGTTACATGCGCAACAGCCTCCTGCGCGGAGCACTGTTGACCATCAACGGCATTGCCGCCGGCATGCGTAATACGGGCTGAGAAGGTTTGGCGGTTCTCTACCGCTGAGATAGCCCAGTGAAGAGCTGTACATTCAATTCCGTGCAGATTGTGTACTACAGCCATGCTCCCGAATGGTCGGACCCGTTTTTGGGGACGAGATCAAGAATAGAAATGTGAAGCGGAATCGATTTTGGCGGGGGGCTTGACTCTTACCCTGCGTCAGGCTGGACCCTGGTAACTATGATGTCCCAGGCAAACTCCTACCGAATCCAGCAATTCGCCGAACTGGCGGGGGTGACGGTGCGGACCCTGCACCACTACGACAGGCTCAATCTCCTCTGCCCCACCCGGACGGAGATAGGCTACCGGCTCTACACCGACCACGATCTAGAGAGGTTGGAGCAGATCGTGGCGCTCAAGTTCCTGGGACTTTCCCTCAAGCAGATCAAGGCCGTGCTCGACCGGGACGCCCGCGAACTGCCCGAGATTCTCCGCTCCCAGCGACGGGCTCTCGAGGAGAAGCGGCGGCAGCTGGAGCGGGCCATCGGTGCCATCCGGGACGCCGAGGGGACAATTCAACCCGGCGAACCGGCAGATGCGAACGTGTTACGTAAAATCATTGAGGTGATCGAGATGCAAGAAGACACTGATTACATGAAGAAGTACTACAGTGACGAGGCTTGGGCCACCCTGACGGAGCGCCGAGAGATGGGACCGCAATCCCAGGAACAAGTCTCTCAGGCGTGGGTAGAACTGTTCCGCGATGTGGAGGATTGCCTTGGCGAGGACCCGGCGGCTCCCCGGGTTCAGGCCCTCGCGGTGCGCTGGAAAGCCCTGGTGGCAGAATTTACCGGCGGGGACACCCAGCTTGCCGCCGGACTCAAGAGCGCCTGGGCCGACCGTGAACACTGGCCTGAGTCCCATCAGAAATATAGCGGTCCTTTCACGGACCAGCGAGTTTGGGACTTCATATCCAGGGCGATGAACTGCGCCGGGCAATAAGCGTCATGTCCTGAGTCACGGACGCAATGTCACGGTCGAAGTGTTTTCCCTCAACACACGCCGTCTCAATCTGTAGCTACTTACGTAACCGGTAAGTAATACGTCCTTTAGTAAGGTCGTAGGGTGTCAACTCAACTTTTACCCGGTCACCGGGCAGGATCTTGATGTAGTTGCGGCGTATCTTACCGGAGATATGCGCGAGGATATTGAAACTGTTGTCGAGTTCTACGGTGAACATTGCGTTAGGCAGCGATTCTAGAACCGTGCCTTCCATTTCAATTACGTCTTGCTTTGTCATAAGTATCTGGTATTTTCCTGAAGTCTATTGAAGCCGCTCAGACCTTCGAGCGGTCGGTAAGGATTTCGTAGCCGTCCTGTGTGACGAGGACTGTGTGCTCAAACTGGGCGGACAGGGAATTGTCGATGGTCACCACTGTCCAGCGGTCTGCGAGTACCCGGGTGGCGTAGTGGCCGACATTGACCATCGGCTCGATAGCGAGCGTCATACCTGCTTTAAGTCTAGGGTTTGGGATCTCCCGGGTTCGGAAATTGGGCACCTGCGGTTCTTCGTGCAGGTTGCGCCCGACGCCGTGGCCGACGTACTGACGGACTACCGAGAAGTTGTTGGCCTCAACGTAATCTTGAATGGCCCCGGAGATGTCCTGGAGAGGCACCCCGTGCTTGATCCTGGCAATGCCCTTTAGCAGGGCGGCCTCCGTTATCTCAATAAGCCTGCGCGCATCGTTTGTCAGGGGTTCAAGACCAATGGTCACACACGAGTCCCCGTGCCAGCCCTCGTGGATTGCCCCGAAATCGACCTTGATGACGTCCCCGGCCTTGAGTTTTTTCCGGGGACTGGGGATACCGTGGACAACCTCGTGATTAATCGAGGTGCAGATGCAGGCAGGAAAACCGTAGTAACCTTTGAAGGCGGGAATCACGCCGAAATCAGCACAGCGGCGCTCTGCATGGGCATCGAGGTCGGAAGTAGTCAGGCCGGGCTGGGCCAGGGCCATGATCTCCTTGAGGACAGTCGCGACAATCCTACCTGCCTCACGCATCTTTTCGATTTCACGACTGGATTTTACCTCAATTGTGCCCAGAGTCATACATCTCCCTTTTATGACTGTCCCTATGATTTACATTATATTTCAGCGCTCTCGCTCAAACTCAGACGAAGTGGTGTTTCCTGGTCTTTAAACTGCCATGGGTAGCAAAGCTTCGCAATATGACTGCAAGTCGAAACCGTGATGTCAACCTGCGTATCGGGCAATACTAGAGTAGTGATCAACAATAGCCACTTGTGCACAGGGCCATCGACTGCACAAGGTCTGCACTGATGTGACGGACGCTGCCATCGTATGAATTTCAATGATCTAAAACGTGTGCTTGTTGGAGAGCCCATCCCGACCAGTCAGGCACAAGAAGAGTGTCTGGACAAGCCGACTGCGCTTGCCGTACTGTCCTCGGACGCTCTCTCCTCAGTAGCCTACGCCACCCAAGAAATCTTGCTCATCCTGGTCACCGTCGGCACGGCGGCGCGCTGGCTGTCGCTGCCCATCGCCGTCGCCATCGCGGCCCTGCTGTTCATCGTTATCATTTCCTATCGCCAGACGATCCTGGCCTATCCCAAGGGTGGTGGAGCCTATATCGTTGCCAAGGACAACCTGGGTGAATACCCGGCCCTGGTCGCGGGAGCCGCGTTGCTGACCGACTACGTGCTCACCGTCTCTGTGAGTGTCGCGGCAGGCGTGGAGGCGCTCTCCTCCGCCTTTCCCCAACTGCTCGTCTACGAAGTGCCGATTGGGGTATTAATTATTGCCCTGGTCACCTGGGCTAACTTGCGCGGCATTAAAGAGTCAGGCCGTCTCTTCTCGGTTCCGACGTTTATTTTCATCGCCAGCATCCTGCTGTTGCTGATCGTTGGCTTTGCCAAGGCGGCCTTTGTAGGTGTGCCGCCCGGAGAAGCTTTTATTCACCCGACAACCGGCACCGAGACGCTGTCTGCCTTCTTGATTTTGCGCGCCTTCGCCTCTGGATGCACTGCTCTTACCGGCATCGAGGCAATCTCTGATGGGGTCATGATCTTCAGGTCCCCGGAGGCCCGTAACGCCCGCACAACGCTTACCTGGATGGGAGTTATCCTGGGGACCCTCTTCCTGGGCATCACGGGACTTGCCTTTCTATACGGGGCTGCCCCGGCGGAGGAGACAATCGTCTCCCAGGTTGCCCGCCAGGTATTCGGCGACTCAATTTTCTACTACATCGTGCAGTTCGCCACGGTGTTTATTTTGATCCTCGCTGCCAACACGGCTTTTTCGGACTTCCCGCGTCTGTCATACTTTCTTGCCCGTGACGGGTACCTGCCGCGCCAGTTCGCCAACCTCGGTGACCGGCTGGTGTTCTCCAACGGCATACTGCTGTTGGGGTTGCTGTCCAGTCTGCTGCTTGCCGCCTTCGGAGGCTCGGTCAACGCCTTGATCCCCCTCTACGCGGTCGGGGTATTCACTTCCTTTACCCTTTCGCAAAGCGGCATGGTCAAGCGCTGGTGGACCCGGCGCGGTGAGGGCTGGGAGCGTTCACTGGCAGTCAATGCCCTGGGAGCCTTCACCACCGGGCTGGTACTGGTAGTCGTGGGGGTGACCAAGTTCTTGAGCGGGGCCTGGGCGGTGATTGCCCTCATCCCGGCGCTGGTGTGGGTGTTCTCAAAAATCAAAGCCCACTACGAGTCCGTCACTCGCCAGTTGAGCCTCCAGGCAATCAACTACCAGCCGCGCAAACTCAAACAAAAAGTCGTGCTCCCGGTCGGCGGCATCCACCGGGGTATCTTGCAGGCCATCGACTACGCACGCTCGATTACAGATGACGTCACGGCTGTATACGTAGATATCGACACCCTATCGACCGAGGCCTTTTGCAAGCGCTGGCAGGAGTGGACGGACGTTCCCCTGAAAATCATTCCCTCACCGACCCGCTCGATTGTCGAACCGCTCCTGCAATACCTGCGCGAGAGTTCAGACGACCCCGATGAGGTGACAACAGTCGTAGTTCCCACCTTCGTCACAGCCAAGTGGTGGCAGAACCTGCTGCACAACCAGACAGCCTTTCTGATCCGCAGCGCCCTGTTGCTGCGCAGGCGCAAAGTCGTCGTGACCGTCCGTTTCTACCTGGACGAATAACACCCTGCACCCGCCTGCCTACGCTGAAACCACGCACTCGACCGGGCGCTTGTGGGACGGCCGCGAGAAGACCCGGCACTCAGTAAAGAGAACTGACCTCAAAGAGCCGCTTATGGCTTAGCGAACAAAATTTGAGCGGCGCTTAGCTTCAGGTCTGGAAAAATGGGCGACTCAATCAAGCGATCTGCTCGATATTCGG
>JACMIX010000455.1 GCA_014380935.1 Gloeobacterales cyanobacterium ES-bin-141
GGAACCTTACAAGAATCATCATCTGCGGTCCGGTATCGATTAGCCAGACCAAAAAATGCTCATTTCTTGTCTATTTTTAGTCAGTTACCAGTTCGGTCGGTAGGGATGCCTGTTAACGAGCTGAAAAGCAGACAGGATATGCACTGTACCCTACAGGCTCGCCCTGGCGACATAGGCTAGTGTGGGCCGTTTGAATGGTAGTCCATAGTGTTTGTAGGCACTACTTTCCTTGCAGAATAGCCTCGCCATGGTTAGGAATACATACCTGAAGACATGAAAGGCGGGTGGATATCCGCTACTGAAAAAAAGAAACGTTTTTCAGTATAGATTTATACAACTGGTGCTCTATGAAAACCCTGCGTATCTGATACCATGCTCTAAGCCCTCCCAGCTCCGTCATATAGATGCTCAACAATTTAAGCTGTACTTCTGGTTTTTTTAACTGGTCAGCTCTGCCGATGAGTAGATCGACCTTGCTCAATCCGACTGCATCATTTCAGATGTTGTAGTACTGTTCCCAAGCTTTTTCTAACCGTACAGGTCAGACGAGTGCCTCCGAAGTCTACAGGACTTCTGGTCAGCGCGACTCTGCCCGCCCGACGCCTTCAGCAAAACTGATGTCGTGCATACCTGTGGCGGATGGTGTTTAAGGTGTCAAAGCTCAATCCTTCCCCTCAAAACAAGGACGACCATTATGCGTGCAAAGCTCAATATCTTCCTGCTCATGGCGATTGCCTCGGTGGCTACAAATACAGGTCTGGGGCAAAGCGTACTTGCCCAGACTCCCGTCGATCTTGAATTTTCTTCTGTCGTTGGCGGCACGGTTGCCGACAAGGACGGCGAAGGAACAGGTTTTACTTCTGTCCAGCCCAATGCTGCCGGTGATCAGTATCAGCCCGGGCGCATCAACCTCAATCCTGGTGGAGGTATCCTCAGCCTCACCGCGACGCAAGGCAGCAACACGTCTTCAAACAGTCTCAAGAACGGCCTGCAACTGCCCATCGATGCGACTCGGCCCTTTGTTGTGAGGGCACGGCTCAAAGGACCCTTCACCAACTTGACCAGCGCCTTTCAGCAGGGGGGCATCTACCTTGGCAGCAACCAGAACAACTACGTCAAGTTTGTCATCATCAACTCCAGCAGTGGAACGGGCGGCCTGGGTTTGCAATTTTACCAGGAGCAAAATAGTGTTGGTGGAAACGTCGGTGGAGGTGGCGGGTCACAGGTCACAGGTCTCGACTGGGCAAACATTACCAGTCTCGAACTTTTCCTCACGGGTGATCCAGCCACCGGGCTAATCTCAGCCTCCTACCGAATCAATTCCGACACCAGTGCACCAATTGTTCTCAGCCAGAAGTTTGAGCCATCCACCGCAGCCTTTTTTGAGGATGAATCGACCGCACGGGCAGGCATCCTGGCCTACACCGTGAATGCTCCGAATGTAAATATCACCTACGGCAATTTTGGCATCGAGTATCCGGTGGTCTCCGCGCTCGGGAACCTCAAAGTCACGACTGCGGATGCGAGCATCGTCCCCGGACGCCTTGTCTTCAGTACAGTCAATGAAGAGGTCCGTGCCGCCAAGGCAATCACCCTGACCAACACCGGCAGCGGTTCCCTGACGATCACGGGACTTGACCTCGATGATTCGCGAGAGAAAGCCAACGCCGTGCGCATCGCCGACCACGAGCGGGCCGCCGACTTCAATCTCATCAACCCGCCCGGCCTGCCCTTCACCATTGGTGCGGGCGCTTCGCGGACTCTCTCGCTGCAATTTGACCCGCTGCGCGTCTCAAGTGTCAGCAATACTGCTACCCACACTCTCAATGGCGAGAATTACGCTTCGCTGACGATCAGCAGCGATGATGCCAGTCAGCCGAACACCGTGGTGGACTTGGCCGGTATCAACTTCGCAAACTACGAAGGCAACAACGAGCCCTCTGTGGCCGAAATCGCCCGCATCTTTGGCTGGACGCCTAACATCGCGACCGAGAATAATATTCTCGGCGGGGCCAAAAAACTCCTGGGCGATGAGGTCTACTCTCCCAACTGGGTGCGTTTTGACACCACCAAGCCCGTGCTGCACTGGCCCCTCGCAGTCACGAGCGCTCGCTCCGACAACCCGCACGGGGGGAGCGGCTGGTCGGCCAAGACCGGCAGTGGAGGCAACAGCGGCACGATCTACAACTTCGCGGGCCGTAACAACGACGATTCGCCCAACGGCAACGAAGTTCTCGGCAGCAACGACCTGAGCGGTGGCGAGAATCAGAAGATCCTGTCCAAGATCCTGGTAAGCAACGTCAATTCCGTCCCAACCTCCGGGACCGTCGATTTCACCCCCAATACTGCCTTCGCGCTCAATACGATCGGCTCTTTCACAGACGACGCCCGCAATGGCACGGGGCAACTGCACAACTGGCGCCTGTTTCCTGTACGCGACCAGCAGGGCACCCTGATTCCGCACAACTGGTTCGCCGCAGCCGACCCCGGCAATAGCGAGAGTGGGGGTAAGAACTACGACTACAACGACGAAGTCTATCTGATGATCAACGCCAGGCCCGAGTCGGCCGCACTCGACCCCTCGGTGGGTGGTCTATTCCCCGGTGTTCCCGAACTGGTCTTTGACTTTGATACCACCTACTCGGGTACGCTTGCCGATAAGGATGGACAGGGCACCGGCTTCACCTCCACTCAGCTCAACAAAAACGACGGCTACACCGCCACCAACTCGTTTAACCCCAGCCTCGTTGACATCAACCCGTCCGCCGGCACCCTGACGCTCACCACGACGGGCGGAAGTAATGCCACCACCACCAACACCCTCACCAACGGCCTGCTACGGACATTTGACGGTCGAGCGGGCAAGTTTGCCGTGAGTACGAACCTGCGCGGCCCGCTGAACAACCTCACCACCCCCAACCGTCAGGGGGGGATCATGCTCAGTTCTGACCAGGATAACTACATCAAACTGGTCGCCACTGCCCAGGGCAGCGGACTCGGAGTGCAGTTCTTCTGGGAGAAGAAAGCCTCGGGTGCAACCGTGGGCAGCATTGTACCGATCAGCAATTCCTCGACGCTGACATCGCTTGAGTTGAGGTTGGTTGGTGACCCGAGGGCAGCCACGGTGCGGGCTGCGTACCGTGCGACGTACGAAAACGGCACCGACACCGGGCTCGTATTCCTACCGGGCACGGTGCAGTTGACAGGCGGTCAGATCGGGCACTACTTTGCCGCCCAGAGCAAAGCAGGCCTCATCACCAGCCACATCAACGCCACGGCCACGAGCGTGGTCTTCGACCGCTTCCGGATCGTCTCCGA
>JACMIX010000456.1 GCA_014380935.1 Gloeobacterales cyanobacterium ES-bin-141
AAGTAGTTCTTCCAGCGTCCATCGTCTTTGCTGCCGCCCGAGAAGACCGGGCCGTTGAGGGGCAAGCTGGTGGAGACACGGTTGTACAGGGCGTTCTTGTGAGCGTTGAACTCGCTAATGTACTCATCGAAGGTCCAGTCGGAGGGTCGGATAGGCACGGCCTTTCCGGTTGAGGGGTCTGTGTAATAGGTCTTGTAGGGAAAGATGTTGGCTTCGTTGCTGATTTGGAAGGCGAGGATGCGGTCGTGGGGAATGCGTGCCCAGGCCTCGCGGGCAAGCTCGACGGCAAAGTCCGGGTCATCCATGGCCAGGTTGAGGCCCATGAGCAGTTTGGCCCCCGAGTGGGAGAAACTGGCGCCCAGGGCCTCGAGGTAGGTTGGGGTGATGTCGAAGGTGATGCCCGGTGGCATGGGTTGACCGTCGGGGTTGTACCAGACTTTTTCGGCTGTGTTGCCACCGATGCGGATAAGTGGGAGTCCGTTGTCGAGTTGGCCGATGTTCTTGAGTAGTTGAGAGAAGTCGGTGTTGACGTTTTCTGGAGTGCGGCCTGTGTAGGCAAGGATCTGGGTGAACTCGATGCTGAAGCCTGTAAAGGAGGACGGGATGCGGCGCGCGGAGCCTGAGAGGTTGACCGAGGCTGCCACTACATCCCCCCCCTGCATGGTCTGCGCTTGGGCAGGCGTGCCGAGACATAAGCCAGACATCAGAAGGGCCGTTGAGGCCAGAGCGAGACGTGAACGGAAGGTGTGAGCAAGCAAGTCGCAGCAGAGCATGGCCCGGCTGTCAGGGCCTGGTGAGCTGAGGTGCATAATTTTTCCCCTACTTTGAACTGGATGAAGGATTTACAATACTCAGAAGAGTGCTTGTAAAGATCTAACCGTTGGTGCCCCCAGAGCTTCGCATGCTCCCGGGACCGAATCTGACAATGCTGTTAATTCTACACAAAAAGCAACATAACTTAATTGTTCTGCGTAGAAGTTGTAGCTCATATGATTATGAGAGTACGCCTGCCAAACCCTGAAGCCACTGTCACGATTAGATTCTGTTAAGCCGTCGGACGTCTGGCAGCTTTGGTGCAGGATGTAGTTATGTGAATATTTAGTGGAGTCCCGAGCTAGGGAGAAAGACGCGAGTTTGAGGAGAAAACGGTACTAGTGTTATACCTCCCAAAAGACACTATATATAGTTTAATTAGTGAACCCTTTTCTAGATATGTGCGAAAAGCTCAGGTCTCATTGCGGTGCCGCAGACTGTGGGTACATTCCAGGCAGGTTGAGATCTCTTTTGTATCTAACTGGGATGACAAGATTCAACCTGTACAAGGATGTGTAGCACAGCTTTCTAAGCTCAAGATGTTGTGTCTGAGCCGTAGCTACTGTTTGTTGAGAGGCAAATCGCAGGAGCTTTCTTCAAAAGCAGGCAGGTCAAACCAGAAAGTGGTTCCTTTACCGGGCTCGCTATCGATGAATATCTTTGCGTGATGTTTCTCAATAATGTTGCTGACGATTGAGAGGCCCAACCCTGTCCCCTCTAGAGTGTGAACTTTGTTCTCCACCCGGTAAAAACGGTCAAAGATCTTCTGCTGATCTTCTGATGAGATACCGATACCGTTATCAGCGATTGCAACCCGAACCTTAATGCTGTTTTCGTG
The DNA here is from genome assembly GCA_014380935.1 of Gloeobacterales cyanobacterium ES-bin-141. Lineage (GTDB taxonomy): Bacteria > Cyanobacteriota > Cyanobacteriia > Gloeobacterales > Gloeobacteraceae > JACMIX01. Next base: position 1,652 of record JACMIX010000456.1, read on the forward strand.
CTGGATAGACTCGGCCTTGAGAACTACACGGCCGCCCTCGGGAGTAAATTTGATGGCATTGCCAACTAGATTAGCGAATACCTGTTGCAGCAGGTCGTAATTGCCCCAGACTAAAGGCAAATTCTTGGCAATGCCGTGCTTGAGTTCGATGCCATTTTCGCGAGCCGTCAACTGATGCGTGCGCAAGGTTTGCTCTATGGGTTGACTTAGATCTACAGGCTCAAAGTGATATTCTCGACCCGATTCGAGCCGCGAGAGGTCCAGCACATCATTGACCAGACGCGTCAGCCGGTCGGTTTCCTTGTTTGCTGTGTCTAGAAAATCGTGTTTGGTCGCTTCATCGAGACTGTCACCATATTCAAAGAGGGTTTCGATGAACGACTTGATGCTGGAAAGTGGGGTGCGCAATTCGTGGGAGACGTTGCTGATGAACTGACTTTTTGCCTGATTGAGTTCGGCTTCTTTGGAAAGATCCTGAACAGTTAGTACGACACCCTTGAGACTATCACTGCGGGGAGCAAGGACCGGGGCAATGAGGACACGCAGGGTGCGTCGGGGGTTGTCGATGGTCGTGCGACACTCCGCCTGCTCGAGCACACCACGGGCTACTGCATCAAGGGGCTCCTCCACTTCGGCGCGCAGACCCACAGGTAGCTGATCCAGAATGTTTGTCCCCGATACACGTGCTTCCCACCCGAGGATACGCAAGGCGGCTGGATTGACCAGGACGATGCGCAGTGAGCCGTCAAGCAGTACTGCCCCGTCCGCGATGGCGGCAATCAGTGTTTCAAGCCTCGCCTTCTCAGCAGTAATCTCCTCGATGTTCTGCTCGGCATAGTTCTGAAGCCTCTGAGCCATGACGTTGAAGCTGCCAATGAGTTCGCCAATCTCACCCGGGTAGGGAAGCGTGATGCGCTGGTGAAAATTGCCCTGGGCAATGCTGCGCACGCCAATCGCCAGCTCTTTGAGCGGCTGGGTGACATTAAGCGCGTTGAAGACGGCTCCGAGGATGGCAATGATCCACACGGCCACAAAAACCGCGATAGTCACATCACGAGTGAGTTCCGAGCGGCCGACCAGGTTTGCTTGGGGATTGATCCCGACCATGACCACGCCCAGTTTTTGGCCTACGTACTCCATTTCGACGAAGATGTCGGTAACGACTCCACCTGGAGTAGAGTGTTGCTTCTTGCCCGGCAGGGTAGCGGGTACCTGAAAGCGGCGGGCTACGGTTGTGTCTGTGCGGCTGTCGGTCGAATCGGTGCGGCTGTCAAAGGGGGTACCGTAAAGGCTATTGCCCTCGGGGTCCACGTAAATGATGTAGAGAATGTTGGAGTCGAGAAACTGCCGGGTGAAATCGGCCAGTTCGCCGTACTTGTCGACTGCAATCAACGGTGCGGCATTCTCAGCCAGCAGGCGGCCTACTGCCATGCCGAAGCGCTGGTCGCTTTGCCGAGCATCCTCCTGAATGAGATTGATTGCCCAGAAAGTAAAACTCGCAAGCATCAGTGAGATCAGCAGCGCCGCGGCTGCAAGCAGACGGGTCTGTATTCTGAACTCGCTGAACCACTGAAGTAGTCGCTTGCGCTGTAAGCCGAACACCAACGCAACATCCAGGTGCAATTGTGCTCTCATCTTGCCATACTTATTTGTCCCTTACGGAAGCTAGCCCTGACCCGCGTCTAGGATGAGTGTGCGCTGGAGTTGAGAACGCGCGGCTCGTAGGCCTCCAGGATTGTACGAGCAATCCCGCCGGGTGTAAGTCCCAGGGACTCAAGAAGTTGTGAGCGGCTCGCGTGGGTGACGAATTGATCGTCGATACCAATGCGGAGTACCGGGATGTTGATACCCCCGTCCGCCAGAGCCTCCATGACAGCAGAGCCGAAGCCACCCATTCGGCACCCCTCCTCGACGGTGATTACCCGTCCGATCTGGCGGGCAAGCGGCAAGATGAGTTCGGTATCGAGCGGTTTGACAAAGCGAGCATTGATGACTGTTGCCTTGATGCCATGCTCGCTGAGCAGGGAAGAGGCCTGCACTGACGGTCCGACCATCGTGCCAATGGCGATGATGAGCAGATCTTCGCCGCTCGTCAGTACCTCGGCTTTGCCGACCGGAATGGGCTCCCATCCTTCGGCCATCAATGCGGCACCATTGCCGGAACCACGCGGGTAACGTACGGCGATCGGCCCAGTCGTGTGTGAAATGCCAGTGACAATCATGCGCTGTAACTCCGCCTCGTTCTTGGGTGCCATCACCACTAGGTTAGGCACCATACGTAGATAAGCCATGTCGAAGACCCCGTGATGGGTCGGACCATCTTCACCGACGACACCGGCACGGTCCATGCAAAAGAAGACTGGCAAGTTTTGAATGGCGACATCGTGAACGATCTGGTCGAAGGCTCGCTGCAGAAATGTTGAGTAGATGGCCGTCACCGGGCGCATACCCTCAGCGGCAAGGCCCGCCGCCATAGTGACCGCATGCTGCTCGGCGATACCCACATCAAAAAAGCGCTCGGGAAAACGCTCCTTGAATTTATCGAGACCTGTCCCGGTGGGCATCGCGGCTGTGATACCGACAATCTTGTCGTTTTGCTCCGCTAACTTGATCAAGGTGCTGGCAAAAACCGACTGGTATAGAGGCGGAGTCGGCTTCTTGGCCGGTGGGGCCTTGCCGGTTGCCAGGTCAAAGGTACCCTGGGCGTGGTACTTGAGCCGGTTCAGCTCGGCGAGATGGTAGCCCTTGCCTTTGACCGTAATAATGTGTACAAAGACCGGCCCATCAATCGAGTGGGCCAGCTCAAAGGTTTCGAGGAGTTCTCCCAGGTTGTGGCCGTCGATGGGACCCAGGTAGGTGTAACCCAACTCCTCAAAGACAACTCCTGCCTTGGAGCGGGCAACCGTCAGGTACTTTACCGAGTCCTTGATGCGCTCGATTTCGGGGCTGATCGTCGGGCCAACCAGGGGTAGGCTCTTGATCTGGTTTTCAAGGTTATCTTTTAGGAAACGCACCGGCGGGCTCATGCGCAACCGGTTGAGGTAGTGTGCGAGTGCGCCGACGTTCTCGGAAATCGACATCTCGTTATCGTTGAGAACCACCAGCAGGTTGGTCTTCGGCAAATGCCCGGCGTGGTTGATGGCTTCGAGGGCCATGCCACCTGTGAGGGCACCATCACCGATGACGGCAACAATCTTGCGGTTGAGGCCCTGCAAATCGCGGGCGAGAGCCATGCCCACTGCCCCCGAGATGCTCGTCGAGGCGTGTCCCGCTCCCCAGTGGTCGTGGGGATTCTCGCAGCGCTTGAGGTACCCCGCGATACCGTCTTTCTGACGCAGGGTGTGGAAATTTTGAAAGCGCCCAGTCAGCATTTTGTGGGGATAAGCCTGATGTCCGACATCCCAGAGAACCCGGTCGCGGTCAAAGTCCAGGGTCTTGTACAGAGCGAGGGTCAGTTCTACCACTCCAAGTCCGGGACCAAGGTGACCACCCGTTGCTGCAACGGTCTCTAGATGTTTCTCCCGAATTTGCTCTGCAAGGTGGACAAGCTGGACAATCGAGAGATCGCGCAGTTGATTGGGGTGTGAGATGTCGCTCAAATTCATAGTTCTCAGGCAATCCTCACGCTTTTGCAATTCCACTATAACGAACGGAGCCGATCGGTCTTTGGAGCAGGTTGTGGTGAGTTGGAGGGCCTGCGTCTTGCAATCATGTGCACGCCGGTGGAAGGAGCAAGAGTGACGCCGCGTCGCGCCGGTAGTATCGGACCCTTCTCAGCCAGAATTAGATCAAAGCGTACCAGAATGGTGGCCAGTACCAGCTTCATCTCAAGCAAGGCAAAAGCCATCCCGATACAGCGGCGGTTGCCGCCCCCGAAGGGTAGAAACTCGAAAGGCGAATACTGCCGCTCCAGAAAGCGTTCCGGCCTGAAGCGTTCAGGCTCCGGGTAGAGGTCCGGACGGCGATGCAGTAGATATATACAAGGGGCAACCGCTGTGCCTGCCTCGATCTGGTAGCCCATCAGCTGGAAGGGCAACTTTGCCACGCGGGGAAAGGTGATCATTGCAACGGGGTAGAGGCGTAATGTCTCCTGACAGACGGCGTTGAGGTAGGGAAGTTGCAACAGACTACTCGGATCTGCATCCGGTGCGAGCGTATCTAATTCGCGTACAAGCCGCTCATGAACCTCGGGCAAAGTGCAAATCCAGTAGAGTGCCCAGGACAGGGCCGTGGCCGTGGTCTCGTGCCCCGCGACCAGCAGCGTGATCAGCTCATCGTGAAGCTCTATATCCGTCATCGGCTGGTCGTGCTCATCGCGGGCGGATAGCAGCAGATTGAAAATGTCCGTCCGCGAGGGGTCTACTTCGGTCCGGCGCTGAGCGATCTCGGCATAAATTAGCTCATCAATCTGGTGACGTTGGTACAAAAAGCGCCCCCACGGACTCCAACTGCCCCAGCTTTTCTGTAACCCCTTGAAGAAAAGCAGGCTCGAGCTCAGCGGTGAACCAATCGAGTCAAGCATCGTGAACAACAACTTTTCAAGCCGGTCAAAGCGCTGTCCGACATCGAGGCCAAACACCGCCTGCAAGATGACCTGCATAGAAATCTGTTGCATGAATGGGCGCATTGCGAAAGGCTGACCCTCCGGCCACTGAGCGCTTACTCGGGAGGCAATCTCACCGATGAGATTGCCGTAAACGCGCATGCGCTCTCCGTGAAAGGGAGGTGTCAACAGGCGGCGCTGACGCTGGTGTTGCGTACCATCAAGCAAAATGAGCGAGTGATCCCCCAGGATCGGCTGGAGAATACTGTTTGCTCTGCCGGCATCAAAGTGCGCCTGATCAACGGCGAAAATTGCTTGAATGGCCTGAGGGTTGCTGACAAAGATAATCGGAAAAACCCCGAACCCGGCTGTAAAAGGATCCCCATAACGCTGAGCGCAACTTTCCATGTAGGAAAGCGGGCGTGCGATCCATTCGATCATCTGTACCATTCGGGGAGTGCGCGGACCATCCGGGAGTCCCATCGCATCTTGCCTCTTAAGAATTCTCTTCAGTGTAGAGGCAGTTCGATGGCTTCAATATTCCCCCGATGACACCGAACGGTGATCGAACGCTACGCGGTCCGGGCATTGTTCACCGGGAGGCCCGAAGGGATGAATACCGCACACCAGGAGCTCGTGGTTGTAAACCTGGCCGTGATAGTACTCACAGCCGGTACAAGGTCCGGAGGGACGCAGCCGCCCACCCACCTGGCGGCCAGGAGTATCTGTTTCCCGTCTTGCCAGCCGCAGCTCAATCTTCAAGCGACAGAACTCGGTGATGATCAAAATCCCCGAGGGCAACCAGCACATCAGACCGACCGCCTTGAGTCTGGAGACTTCAGACCCTACCGTCATGTCCGAGCTGAAAAGCGCCAACCCGTTGAGGAGCAGGACGATGAGAGTGGCCGTAACCAGCCAGCGGCTCAAGTGATTCTGACGTCCGGCCAGCACCAGAAGGGCGATGCTACTCAAACTCAGCAATCCCGAGAAGACATAGGTCAAATGCAATCCATCCATGGGCGGCCTGGGGGGAGCTTCAGCCATTTTAGCGAGCTATGCACGACGTGCTGAGGGCGAAGAACTCTCGGGCCGGAGGCTACCGCTGTTCTTTCCATCCTTGGGTGGATTGGTCCTGACCGGTGCCCGTTATAAGCTGCGAAGTAGCGACATTTAGTGAGCGCGATGGCATCGACAACACCACTCAAAGGCAGCGAACTCATCGATTGTGCAAAGGCCAACGCCGAGTTGGGAACCGACGTTGCTTGCGAGCGCTGCGGTTACGGCGACGATCTCGATACCTTTGGGCAGCAACTAAAACAGGCCTGCCAGGATATTGGCGTTGAGATCGAGAGCATCGAAGACCTGATTACCGATACGCGCCAGTCACTGTTTCAACCACCTGACGTGGTCGAGATCGGCCCTGACACTCCCTCGCAGCTCTGAGTACCTCTCCTCTGATGGGCAAACTATATCAAAGTGTAAACAGTGGGTAGTATCTCCAGGGAGCACCTGGATCTCTTCGTCGGTGCCAGGGCTGACCAGTATGAGCCGGTGTGGGCGAAGCTCGAATCAGGTCAGCTTGCCTGGAACTGGTTCGCATTTTTCTTCGGGCCGTTCTGGTTCGTCTACCGCAAGATGTACCTGTATGCTTTCGGGCTGACCTCGCTGTCAGCTATCTCCGGGATCACCTTCGACGCACTGAAGCTGCCCGTACTGGACATTATTCTAAACATTGGCTTGTTGGTCGCAGTTGGAGTCTGGGCCAATTCGCTTTACTACAACTATAGTCGTGGTCAGATCGCCGCGATCGAAGCAAAATACCCCGATTCGGAACGCGAGGCCCGACTGAGCCGCAGAGGTGGTACCAATCCCGTTGCAGTGGCGCTCATCGTGCTTGTGTTCGCTGTCTGGGCAAGCTTTGGCTCAGGTTAAACTTCCTGAGGCAGGGGTGCCTGATATTGATGTGGATGGTCGAGCTGGTTGGTGCGCTCGAGCGCTGAGCGGACCAGGCCCAGGAATAGGGGATGGGGTTTGCTGGGCCGAGATTTGAACTCGGGGTGAAACTGGGTGGCAATGAAGAATGGGTGGCCAGCAAGCTCGATAATTTCAACCAGCCGGTCATCGAGTGAGCTGCCACTAATCCGGAAGCCCGCCTCGACTAGTTGACGGCGGTAGGCGTTGTTGAACTCGTAACGGTGCCGGTGCCGCTCGT
>JACMIX010000457.1 GCA_014380935.1 Gloeobacterales cyanobacterium ES-bin-141
CTTGCACTCCAGCAAGTGGTGGTTCAGCTCGCCGAAGCACTCGTCCACGAGGCACCCCCGGAGCTTCGCGAGGTGCTTGAGTTCTCAGCTTCCCAGGCCCGTGGGCATCGAGACGTGATCGCGTGTTTCGGCCGCCATCCTCACCGCAACGCTATCCTGGGGCGCGAGTCCACACCGGCAGAGCTGGAGCACCTGGCGAGCGGCAAGCTTGTTCACACCCGCTCTATGGAAGATTGGCAAAAGCAAGGGACCGCCAGCACTGCTTTGACCCGTACCGAAGGTCAGAGCGCCCTGACTGCATAAAAAGGAGATAGCGCCGCTATCCTACTGTTGCTCCCCCTTCCGACTGGTAGTTCTCCAGGCGGGGCGACGGTCTCCCGGCACCTGATTGTACTTTCCGTTCTCCTGTCCTCCAGTGAGGAGTCACCGATGGGCTGCTGTCCGCTCAGAGGCCGAATGATCCCTCCTGCAAAATCTATACACGCCACTCTGGAGGGCGACTAGCATGCTTGAGATCTCAAAGCCGGTCCCGCGCGAACTGGTAGACGACTACGCGGTGGCTGTTCATCGATTGCATCACCTGTGCCAGGCTCTGCTCACGACGCCACAACGCCATTACCGGGCCCGTTTCGAGCGCCTGTTTGCCGCCTGGCTCGTCTGCGATTTGCTCCGGGCCCGTTCCCGTTGCCTGGGTCTTGCCGCCGAGCGATGCGATGCGGTCTACGAAGACGGAACAGTCGTCCGCCGCTACCTGCGCAGAAGGTTCCCCCTGTGGTTACAACTGGGTAACCGCTTGCTGGCGTCTGTTGGTACCTACCGGCTGTTGATGGATGGCAGCCGTATGGAGGAAGCGGCTCAAATATTGCAGGAGGCTGCTTCTGACGTCAAAGTACTCGACTCGGAATTAGCAGAACTGGAAGACGCCATTCTGGAGGTGATCACCGCCCGCGACCGGATACAGGCGTTTCTGGGGTCGGGCGAAATTCCGGAAGAAGGGGATTTTTTACGGCGTTGCACGGCGCTGGACGCCCAGGTACGCTTTGATCTGATTCCGACTCTGCACAGGGTGCTGCCGGGCTCGGTGATTAACGAATGGTATTACGGCTGGCGCGATTTCGCCGGTGAGAAAAGTGACGGCAGGTGGTACTGGTACCAGGCTCCGTCCGATGGGTCTCACTGGTTTGCGGTGACGCTCGCCTGTGTCCTGGTGGTCTGGTACGTTGTGGCGCGCTACGCCTCTTTATTTTTTGAGGGAGGCCTCGATCCCCTTGGCTATTTCGGTGTCGCCATCTCGGCCATCTCTTCAGTGCTGTTGAGCGCCGGGGCCTTTGGGAAAGTACGCGAGTCAGCAACGCGGCTTTTCAACTCTGTGTTGGTCCGCAGAGCGCTGGGGGGCAAGAAAGTGCGCTTCACAGCGAAGGGGGTAGCCATGGGAGCGGTGGCGATTGCCGCCGCCGCGATTCTTTTGGCTCGGTTCGGGCCGGATCTGCTCGCGACCCTCTACAAAGACTGGGCAGACGAACACCGCAAAGAGGGAAACGTGGCCCACGCCCGAGAGGACTACAACCGTACTCTCAAGTGGAATCCGTCCCGGAGTGAGGCGTTGTTTGAACTGGCCAGGCTCGACGAGGATTCGAATCATTTCGAAGAGGCCGAGCGCGGCTACCTCAATGTCTGGCTTTCCACCCCCACCCGGGCCAACGCCCAGGGGCAGGCCCGCAAACAACAGGCAGCCGTGGCCCTGTCGCATCTACTCACCTACAACGCGGATCGGGCTGAAAAGCCCTTCGAGCGACAATCGAGCCTGGAAAAAGCGCAACGATGGCTGATGCGCTCGCTGTCGTGCGACGAAACGTACAACCTATTTTTCAGCAAGCAGGAGGCTCTCGACTGCCGCGCCGTCTCAGATAAACCTGCCAGTGGCTATCGCACTGCCTTTTTTGTCAGGCGGCACACTCAGTTGTTGGATATCTACAAACGGGTTAGCGACCGAGTGGACTTGTTGCCCAACCCGACCCGGCAGGTTGCCCGCAAGCAGGCCCGCAGGTTGCTGTTGCTTGGAGAAACCCTCGCCGCCGCCGAACTGGCGGAAGCGGAAAAGTTACTTTCTCAAAAACAAATAGCGTGGAACTCTCAGCTACAGGCGAAGATGCCGGTATCGGCGAAAACACTACTTCCTGAGCGACCAGAAAAGTTACAGAGCCTCGGCGCAGAGGTTGTACCACCGGCTGATAATCAGCAGTCCTCAAAAGAGCGAATCGCCGCAATCATGAACCTATCCGACCTCGCCGCCTTGCGTGTAGTTTACAAAGTGCGTCTGAATGCAATGTCCCTGGAGGATCTGGACAAGGGGAGATCCGCTCCCCACACCATCGCTAAAGAACGGGTAGATGGCAAGGAGAGAGAGAGGGAACTGCGGCAAGTCCTCGCCATCGCCCTCATCTACCGTCGCATCGCAAAGCGCCCCGACGACTTTGAGTGGCAAGGTGAGCAGCGCTTTGCGGATTGCATACTCGCCAAACTGCGCGATTTGCAACCACCCGAAGCCCTCCAGCTGTCCTTTCGTCAAGCACAGGTCAGCTTCGACGGCGACTCCATGGGACTACCCTTGCTTGAACCGGCGTCGCTCGACAACGCATCGATCGAAGACAAATTTGAAGGGCAGCTGCAACAGGCCTATGAGGTGCTTCGGGCTGAGGGCGGGAGTTCTTCTATAAACCTCGGGTCAGCATTGCTGGCGACAATCGAGATGGATCACCGTGCCTCTAATTGTGCCTCTGCCGAAGTACCGGCCGGTTTAAACGCAGCCTACTGGGAGAAGGTACAGCGACAAATTTGCCCGAACCCGCAACCGCCACTGCGCTCCTCCACCGGGACGAATATCTTACCGAATGCGATGATATGCGGTGTGAGAAGCAAACTAAATTCTCGCCCAAAGGGAGATCGAATCAGATGAGAGCTTCCATTGCACTCGCGGCGAGCCTGGCCCTGTCGGCTTCGCCCGCGTTCGCTCAGTCCGCCGGTCTTGGAACTGCAGAAGTGAAACAGTCCTCGGTGTACTACCGCTCGGCCTACTCGGGAAACGAAATTCTCCTCAGTAGGAACTTCACCGTGTACGCCGGAGATGTGCTGCGTGCAGGCCAAGGTGGACGGGTGCTGCTGCGCTGCCACCGCACCGGGAACGTCCGGGTCCTGGAGTCAGGCGAAGGTGTCGCCGTCAACAACGTGTGCTGAAAGCTCATCTCCCTCGGCTAAAGGTCAAAGTCGGTAACTGCCCCGAGACTGCTACTCGTCACCAGGCGTGCGTATTTGGCAAGCACTCCGCGCCTGTAGCGGGGCGGTGGGGCAATCCAGGCTGCGCGGCGGGTCGCCAGTTCTGTGTCGTCTACGTGCAACTCGATGCGCCGGTCGGGAGCGTCGATGGTAATCAGGTCGCCGGGCTTCACCAGGGCGATCGTGCCGCCGACGTAAGCTTCCGGGGCAACGTGGCCGACTACAAAGCCGTAGGTACCGCCCGAGAAGCGACCATCCGTAATCAGTGCGACTGAGTCGCCGAGGCCCGCACCGATGATGGCGGAGGTGGGGGAAAGCATTTCGCGCATGCCGGGACCGCCCTTCGGTCCCTCGTAGCGAATGACGAGCACATCACCCGCTACGATTTGGCCGGCCAGAATCGCCGCCATGCAGTCTTCTTCTGATTCGAAAACGCGGGCCGGGCCAGTGATGGAAGGCTGCTTGACGCCACTAATCTTGGCGACGGCTCCCTCGGTTGCCAGGTTGCCTTTCAAAATTGCCAGGTGTCCTTGTGGGTAGAGTGGCTTGTCCCAGGAGCGGATCACAGACTGCTCAGGGTCGGGTTGTGATGGGACCGATTCAAGTACTGCTGCCACCGTTTTGCCGGTGATGGTCAGCGCTTCACCGTGCAGCAGGCCACGGTCGAGCAGCATTTTCATCACTTGGGGGATGCCGCCCGCCCGGTGCAGGTCGGTCGCCACAAAGCGTCCGCTCGGCTTGAGGTCGCACAGGACCGGTACGCGGGCGCGAATTGCTTCAAAGTCGTCGATTGTGAGCGGAACCTGGGCGCAATGGGCGATGGCAAGCAGGTGCAAA
>JACMIX010000458.1 GCA_014380935.1 Gloeobacterales cyanobacterium ES-bin-141
CCCTACACGACGCTCTTCGGATTTGAAAAAGACCTGGCTGTTGGTAAGGGCATTCACAGTGCTCGAAGTCAGCACGGGTGTGTGGTGGGCCTGACCTGATAGGCGTGCAGCTGCCGATTCGATGTCGGCGTAGCAGACCGCGAGCGGTTCATGTGTAGCTACGGAAGTGTCAGACATGGCAGGAGCACCCAGAACACAGGCACGATATCACAACAGGCTCTCAATCGACGTAAGTGCTGCTTCGAGGGCAATTTCGACGTGGGCGAGGTGGGTACCGCCCTGCAAGAAGACCACGTAAGGCTCGCGCAGGGGACCGTCAGCTGACAGCTCCAGGGTACTGCCCTCGATGAAGGTGCCACCCGCCATAACCACGCGGTCGGCGTAACCCGGAACAGTATCCGGGACCGGTTCGAGGTAGGAGCCGATGGGGGAGTGTTGTTGGATCGCCCGGCAGAAGGCGATTAGTTTCTCGGCATTGCCCAGGCGGATTGCCTGGATGACATCCGTGCGCGGTGTGAAGGGCGCGGGCTGAACGGGGTAGCCCAGTTGCTCGAATACCCGGCTTGCCAGGTGCGCTCCCTTGAGGGCCTCGCCCACAACCTGGGGGGCAAAGAACAGGCCCTGGAACAACAGGCGGTTCTGGTCGAGCGAGGAGCCGCCTTCGCTGCCGATGCCGGGGGCGGTGAGGCGGGCGCAGGCACTTTCAACCCATGTCTCATTCCCGGCCAGGTAGCCCCCGGCGGGCGCAATCGTGCCGCCCGGGTTCTTGATAAGTGAGCCCGCGATCAGGTCCGCCCCGACCTGGGTTGGCTCCAATTCCTCGCAAAATTCCCCGTAGCAGTTGTCCACGAAGCAGACCGTGTCGGGATTCTGCCGCTTGACTATCTCGATGATGCGCGCGATCTGAGCGATATCCACGCTCGGTCGCCAGCTGTATCCGCAGGAACGCTGGATCAAGACCATGCGTGTCCGAGAATGAACAGCATCCTCCATGGCGTCCCAGTCGGGCTCGCCCGTGGCTGTCAGCTCCAACTGGCGGTAGCTGATCCCGAACTCGCGCAGCGAACCCTGTCCCGCACCACGCAGCCCGATCACCTCTTCAAGGGTGTCGTAGGGGGCTCCCACCACCGAGAGCAGCTCGTCGCCCGGACGCAGTACGCCAAACAGGGCACAGGCAATCGCGTGGGTACCCGAGACGAATTGAATGCGAACAGCCGCATCGCAACCAAAGACCCGCCCGAACACGCGGTCCAGGGCATCCCGGCCCATGTCCCCGTGTCCATAACCCGTTACCCCGGCGAAGTGGTGTGCGCCGATGCGCTCAGCGCGCAGGGCATCGAGCACTTTGGTCAGGTTCTTCTTGACCAGTCCGTCGATCCGGGCAAAGACAGGAGCGAGGTCCCGTCTCGCCTCAGCACACACCTGGGCCGGGGGTGAGGACCGATTTACCATGCAGCAACCTCAAGAATGCAAACCAACTATCCTAATCGGGCCTGAGAGTGACCGGCTGCGATTGTGAACCGGTACATTGGACAGTGGGATCGGCAGTTCGGCCACCCTGTCTACTGTGCAAAGGGGAAAAGCATGGAAAACCTGACCCAGCAGAAATGTACCGCCTGCCACAAGGACGCGCCGCGTGTCACCGAGGAAGAAGTTGCACAACTGAAACCCCAGATCCCGGACTGGGAGATCGTTGAGCATGACGGTGTCGCCCACCTCGAACGCACCTACAAGTTCGATGACTTTCTTCAGGCCCTCGATTTTACCTGCCGCGTGGGCGCAGAGGCAGAACAAGAAGGCCACCACCCGGCCCTGCTGACCGAGTGGGGCAAAGTCAAGGTGAGCTGGTGGACTCACGCTATCGAAGGTCTGCACCGCAACGATTTCATCATGGCGGCCAAGACAGATCAAGTTCTCACCGGTCAGTAAGCTGTCCGCTGAGATTTCAAAAGTGTTTATAGAAGAACATTCCTTTGAAAGCCGCTCTGGCTATGGGCTTCAGGGTTTTGGTAGCACATGATACCTGGAGCACTTCAAAGCCATGCGCAGCAAGGCTTTCAGCAAAATGTTCACTTATGAACCGTTTGAAAAATCCAACGCGAAAGGTCACCAGGTCCGCCGAAGGCGTTACTTCATCGGTTCTGCCCGCGGTACCAATCGACCTCATCGCGCAGGGTGTCCTCAAGGGGACGAAAGGTCGCACCCAGTTCTCTCACTGCCCGTTCAGAAGCGACTCGGGTCTGAGCCTGTAAGGTCATCAGGCCCTCGACCGTCATGAGCGTTGTTCCATTGGTAAGCCGGGCATAGTTCTCAGCGAGCCAGGCATATCCCAGACTCAGAACATAGGGAATCCGCATTTTAGGGCTGGCGATGCCAGTTATAGTCTCGAGAAATTTCGCGATTGTCTCTATCGAGCAGTAGCGCCCACCCACAATGTACCGCTCCCCCTGCTGACCTCGCTCAACTGCATCGATCATCGCCCGCGCGACGTCTCGGGCGTCCACGACACATGCCCCCCCTTCGGGTATGGCAGGCAGCTTACGCGCAAGAAAATCCATTACCAGCTGCCCGCTGGCTGTGGGTGCTTGATCCCCCGGTCCAAACATCCATCCCGGCAAGATTTGAACGACCGGGAGCGCGTGTCCCCGTGAAAACTCACCAACGGCCTGTTCGGCCAAGACCTTGCTTTTGAAGTAGAGGTTCCGCATCGCCTCGGGACCGGCAGGGGTGGATTCATTTCCCGGTGCCCCGGAAGACGGCTGACCAATTACGCCCGAGGAACTTACGTAGATCACTTTGCTGACACCGCGGCGCTCCGCCGCCTCAAGCAGACGGATAGTTCCCCTAACATTAATTTCCATCAATGTCTGCCAGTGATCGCCCGGCTGGTAGTACTCGCGGAAATAAGCGGCTGTATGGAAGAGGACGTCGCATCCCTCCATCTGCTCGGCAAAATCACTCACCCGGCGCATGTCGCCCACAACCCAGGTCACGTCCACATCGCCTAGTGCGATAAGAGCCTTGTCTTTGGAGCGGACCAGGGCTTTTACCTGATGACCCTGCTGATGCAGCAGACGAACAAGATTATTCCCCAGCAGTCCCGTACTTCCTGTAACAAAAGCTTTCATCGTCCTGCTCCCGGATACTATAGAGTGTATATCTTCAGGATATATATCTTAAAGATATATGTAAAGGGGTAAAAATAATCGGTTTCAATCGGTTCGCCTCAGAAGGGGAGTCCGTGGTGGCAGTGATAGGTGCGAATAGCCTGGTTGGTAAGATGCTGTTGCGGCACCTTCAACTGACGCGTGTACCGACCATCGTTAACAATAGGTGAGCACCTGTGTGGCGAAGCACCCATGGCCAGAGAGAACAAGAGTAGGTACGCGATCCTGGGTCTGTTGAGTTCTAGCCCGATGTCGGGCTACGACATCAAAAAGAAGATCGAGGAACTCGTCAGCAATTTTTGGACTGAGAGCTATGGCCAGATCTACCCTATTCTCAAGCAACTGGTTGCCGAGGGGCTGGCGACCAGGTCTACCGAAGCACAAGCAGGCAAACCTGACCGCTACATCTATACACTCACTGACCTCGGGCATGAGGAGTTGTGCCGCTGGCTCATAGAGCCCACCGAGCCCCAGGTCGAACGCATCGAAGTCCTTATAAAGCTGGCTTTTGGCAGTGCCATATCGGTCGCGGACAACATCCGCCATGTCGAGCAGTTCCGCAAACTGCACCAGCAGCAACTACAAAAATACGAGGCCCTGGCAGAACGCTTCAAAGCTTACTGCCGGGACAACTCCGACTTGAGCCCCAACCTGCCCTACTGGCTGATGGCACCCAGCTACGGAATGCACGTCAGTCAGGCACTGATCAGCTGGTGCGATGAGACCCTGACAGTCCTGAGCGGCCTGGACAAAGACGTACCCGGAGACGTTCTGAG
>JACMIX010000459.1 GCA_014380935.1 Gloeobacterales cyanobacterium ES-bin-141
CAGGTTGGCCATCAGCGTGCGGCCGACGCTGCCTGCCCGTTCACTTGCGCCGATTACCGCGACCGTTCGGGGCACAAACAGAGCATCAAGCGGCTGGTGCCCGGTTCGAAGAATATCCTGAGTCGGATCGAGCATGGGTTGTCCCTCCTCGCAGTCGCCCCCATGCTACCCGCTTCTGTCCAGTGGGCATATTCGACCTTCGCGCACTCTTATCGGTTGTTCTGGCGCAGGCCCGTGGCAATTTGGGAGTGCTGCTCGACCTGGGCGAGCACCTTGCGGGCTCGGTCGATGACCCGGGCCGGTAACCCCGCGAGGCGTCCCACCTCGATACCGTAAGAGCGATCGGCCCCGCCGGGTATCACCCGGTGCAAAAAGACGATCCGGTCGGCCAGCTCCTCGACGGTCACCTGGTAGTTTGCGACGCGGGGGACAAGCGAGGCCAGTTCGTTGAGCTCGTGGTAGTGGGTGGCGAAGATAGTGCGGCATCTCAGCTCGACCGCCAGATACTCGGCAACTGACCAGGCGATCGCCAGGCCGTCAAAGGTCGCCGTCCCCCGGCCAATCTCATCTAGCAATACCAGGGAGCGCTCGGTTGCGTGGTTGAGGATATTGGCCGTCTCGGTCATCTCGACCATGAAGGTGGACTGTCCGGTTGCCAGGTCATCCACCGCTCCTACGCGCGTGAAGATGCGGTCGGCGATATCGAGCCTCGCCTCACAGGCCGGTACGAAACTGCCAACCTGTGTAAGCAGTTGGATGAGTGCCACCTGCCGTATGTAGCTGCTTTTACCTGACATGTTGGGTCCGGTCAGAATAATCAGGTCCGGATCATCAGGACCACCCAGGTCTGTATCGTTGGGTACGAAAAATCCACCCGGCAGGACCTGCTCGATGACCGGATGGCGTCCGTCCCGGATATATACTTCGTGCCCGCGACCCAGAACCGGGCAGGTGTAATTGCGGTAGATAGCTACCTCAGCCAGACTTGCCAGGCTGTCGAGGGTGCTGATGTGGGCTGCAACTTTGCGTAGCAGAGAGACGTGGCGACCGGCATGCTCGCGCAGGCGGTTGAAAATCTCGTACTCGAGCTGATTTGTTTGCTGCTGAGCGTTGAGAATACGGCTTTCGCGCTCCTTGAGCTCCGGGGTGATGTAGCGCTCTTCGCCTGTAAGGGTTTGCTTGCGGATGTAGTCGTCGGGGACGCGTGTAGCCTTGCTGCGGGATATGGAGATGTAGTAGCCGAAGGCCTTGTTGAAGCCGACCTTGAGCGTCGAGATACCGCTGCGTGCCCTCTCAGCCTTCTCCAGGTCCACGAGCCACTGCTTGTCCTCCTCCACTTGGCGGCGGACCGCTTCGAGGTCGTCGTGAATACCGTCGCGGATGAGCCCGCCTTCGGTCAGGATAAGCGGTGGGCCATCGACCAGTGTGGTGCGTAGTTGCACGCCCAGGCGCTCCAGTTCGACCGGCACGCTTTGCAGGGGAAGCAGATGGGGGCTGGTACTTTCGCGCACGGCCTCAGCCAGGGCAGGAAGACGGGCAATCGAGTCGCCGAGTGCAACGAGGTCGCGGGCGTTGGCTGTCCCCGAGCCCGCCCGTCCCGCGAGCCGCTCCAGGTCGTAGATGGATTCGAGAATGCGCTGAATGCGTTCACGCAGGAGCCCGTTCGCGTGCAGTTCGGCAACGGATTGCTGGCGACCGTGAATCTGTTCGCGCTCCAGCAGGGGTTGAAGTAGCCAGCGACGCAGAGTGCGGGCACCCATCACCGTGCGGGTCCGGTCAAGTGCCCACAACAGCGAGCCGTGAAAACTACCGTCGCGGACCGTCTGGGTGAGTTCGAGGTTGCGGCGCGTCTGGTGATCGAGGGTGAGGTACTGGGTAAGCGTGTAGGTGCGGATACCTTCAAGGGGTACGAAGCCACCGCGCTGGGTCTCATTTAGATGCTGGAGCAGGCCCCCGGCCGCCCGTATGGCGAGCGGCAAACCCTCGCATCCAAAACCCTCGAGCGAACGTACACCGAACGTCTCGAGCAGCCCCCGACGTGCCTCCTCAAGATCAAAGGTGCGCTGGGGCCGCAATGTGTAACAAAACTGGGCAGGGAGGCACTCGGGCCGCGCATCTGATTTCTCACCGGGTCTGAGTAAAAGTAGAGGGTCAGTAGCGTCAGTACTGAGAAGCACCTCAGCCGGCTGCAACCGCAGCAATTCCTGAACTAGTTGGTCTGCACCTTCTATTTGGGCGACTCGAAACTCCCCAGTCGAGATGTCGGCGTAGGCAAGCCCCCACATCTCACTCGCCTGGACTACAGCCGCGAGATAGTTGTTCTGGCGGGCGGCAAGCAACTGGTCTTCGAGTAGCGTGCCCGGAGTCAGCACACGGGTCACTTCCCGGCGCACAAGCGCGCTCTCACTGTCAACTACAGGTTCGAGTGCGTCTTCGAACATCGGCAACATCGGCATGGCCGGGTCGGTTTTGCCACGCCGGAGGGATTTGGCCTGGCGGGCACGCTCTTTCGCCTCGGCGGGAGATTCAACCTGATCGCAGATCGCGACGGCATACCCCCGCTCAATAAGTTGCGCACAATAACGCTCGAGAGCATGGTGGGGGATACCGGCCATCGGGACACGGCCTATTTGTCCTGCCTGTCTTCCGGTCAGAACAATCTCCAGTTCCCGAGCCACAACTTCCGCGTCGGCGAAAAACGTTTCGTAAAAATCGCCCATCCGATAAAGCAGCAGGCAGTGGGGATACTGGGCCTTTATCTCCCAGTATTGCTGGAGCATCGGTGTGAGCGCGAGCTTGTCCAGGCGGCGAAAGTCCCATGCTGATACACCGGGATCAGAATGTTGTGCTGAAGTACGTTCTTGCTGGTGGGACGACTCTGTAGGTGGGTGCGGGGTCGATTCGGCCATTTCTTACCGGGTGTGCAGCAGGTAAGTCGAATGTAGCGCACACCCATCGGGCAGAACATTCTCGAGGACCGAGTTCGGATACCGGACGGACGGCAGTAGTTGTGCTCTCTAGTCAGGCGGCTATCATCCGGTCCGTGATAAGGTTGTGCCGACCGGCACTGTAGTTTTTCAATCCAGATGCGACCGAGCATCACCTATGACACCTTTAACCGCTGAGTTGCTCATTAGAGCCTATACCAGGGGGATTTTCCCCATGGCGGAAGGTGCATCACAGCGTGTGTACTGGTACGAACCAGATCCTAGAGCTATCTTCGACCTTGACAGGGTTCATTTCTCAAAGAGCTTGTTAAAGAAAGTCCGCAAAGAGCACTTTCAGATCCAGTACAGCAGTGCTTTCGAAGCGGTCATTCGTGCTTGTGCGGAGCGTGACTCTACGTGGATATCCAAGGAAATCATCCGCGCCTATCTGCAACTGCACCGCGGGGGCTTTGCTCACAGCGTTGAGACCTGGCAGGGTGGAACGCTGGTCGGCGGCCTCTACGGAGTCGCGCTTGGTGGGGCATTCTTTGGTGAGTCAATGTTTCACCGCGAGGATGATGCCTCAAAGGTCGCTTTTTACTACCTGGTGAAACGAATGCAAGACCAGGGGTTCACCCTGCTTGACAGCCAGTTCACCAACAAGCACCTTGAACAATTCGGGATTATCGAAGTGCCCCGCCAGATTTATCAACAGATGCTCAAGACCGCTCTAGCCCAGCACTGTCGATTTCTGTAATCTGTGCTGCTACCAGGTGACTACATCGCCAACAATTACGTCAGACTGGTCCCCCTGCAAAGCAGCCTCGTTATTGCCACGAGGCATTTTCTGCGCAGGGGAGGCAACTCTCCTGAGGCCAAAGGGCGCTTTCGGAGCTTGATAGCGGCGCTGTTCGGCCTCGAGTTCTTGACTACGATTGTCCTGCTCGATCACAATCGGCTGCGCACCGGTTTTTACATTGGAGAGCTGCGTGGCTTTCGTGTTTGGCTCAGCAGCCATTGCCGGCAAAGATAATAACCCTACGCACAACAACCCCGGTAAGTATTTGAGTGAAAGCATGATTTTATTCAGACTATGTATCTATTAACAGGTTATCTCACATCCCTGTCCCGAAGACACAGCGCGGCTAATCTCTCTAAAAGGTATGACTTTGTGTCATGACTTTCTCTAACCAGAGTAGGAGGAAGAAGGCTCCCGAAAGGAGCAGGTGGTTGCCTGTCCAGGCATAGGCATGGTCTTGAGCGTCGGGGCTTTTGAGGTGTTTTTCGATCAGCCACCAGCTCAGCCCGATCCATGCCACCGAAAGACCAAGCGATGGAGCGTCGATAACCTGGATAAGCTCGATGTAAGCCCAGCCCAGACACAAGTAAAGTGTTCCAAGCAAAAAACTCAGCAGCAAGCGGTACTGTTCGTCTGGCAAAAACGCCATGCCATTGAGGACGCGTCCGTCAAAAGCACGAATGATTCCTCCAAAAATGACGACATAACTGCCATAGATTAGTGTATCCATAAGAGCCCCTGAGATCCGCTAGGTGCTTTTCCCTATTATGAAGTGAGTTTATACTCACCAGAAATAAATAATCCTTAAGGTTGAGCACTCCCGACTTGGGTCCGGGCGGAATTGCCGGTAGGGTAGGGGCGGTGCGGTAGACTGATGGCCTGAAGTCGCGGAGCCAGGGGACAAGCACGTATGCCACAAAAGGTCAGCGTCGGGATTGTTGGCGCATCCGGTTACGGGGGTGTGCAGCTTGTACGGTTGCTGCTAGAGCATCCGCACATAGACATCACTTTTTTAGGAGCACACCAGAACAACGGGGTCCGGTTCGACGAGTTGTACCCCCAGTTCGGCCATCGCGTCAGTCTGGTGTGTGAGGAGCCCGACCCCGATACGATTGCCGAGCGGTGTTCGCTTGTTTTTCTTGGTACCCCGAATGGTGTTGCGATCGGACTCGCACCCGCCCTGCTCAAGAAAGGCTGTCAGGTGCTTGATTTATCCGCAGACTATCGTTTCAGCGATCTTGAAACTTACCGGAGATGGTATGGCGGTGAGCGCACAGACCACGAGGTGGCACGCACTGCCGTGTACGGCCTGCCGGAGCTTTACCGCGAGCGATTGCGCGCCGCACGCCTTGTCGGTTGCCCGGGATGCTACCCGACCGCTTCGCTGCTCGCGGTCGCCCCTCTACTCAAGCAAGGGCTAATCGATCCGCGCAGCGTCATCATTGATGCCAAATCCGGTGTTTCAGGAGCCGGACGTACCCTGAATGTCGGCTCCTTGTTCGCCGAGGCGGATGGTACCGTGGCGGCATATAAAGTCGCTCGTCACCGCCACACTCCTGAAATCGAGCAGATCTGTTCAGAACTGGCAGGCACACCGATCCATATTCAGTTCACTCCTCATCTCGTACCGATGGTGCGGGGAATGCTCGTGACCCTTTATGCCCAACTGCGGGACCCGGGTCTGGTCAGCGAGGATTTACTGACCATTTTTGAGGCTTTCTACCGGCAGTGTCCGGCAGTTCATATTCTCCCGAGTGGTGTTTACCCCCAGACCAAGTGGGCAAACGGCACCAACATCTGCTACATCGGCCTGGAGGTCGATCCGCGCACTGAGCGGGTAGTCGTGCTGGCTGCTATAGACAACTTGATGAAGGGCCAGTCCGCTCAGGCCATTCAGGTCATGAATATTACCCAGGGCTGGCCTGAGATGACTGGTTTGCCTCAAATGGGCTTTTACCCGTAAAAAAATCCGGCCACGTTGGTTGAACGTAACCGGGAGCTGTCGGATTGCTGAAACCTCAGAGTTCCCTTCTATTGAAGGGAAATATCCTCCTCGATTTAGGCAGTGACCAGACGGTCAAGGGCACGCTTGACCCAGTGCATGTGACGGGTTTCGGACTCGATGATTTCATCAAAGCGCAGGGCAACGGCCTCTTTGCCCTGCTCGCGTGCGAGTCGGGCGAAAGCCGGGTAGGTTTTGGTCGCTTCGATCGATTCGACTTCCAGGGCTGTCTCGAGAGCGCGGCGTAAACCACGGGGGTCGGTGCTCACCAGTTCCATTTGCTGCTCGATATGACCCACGAGCCTACGCGCTTCTAGCGTTTCGGGCGAATCCTTCACTTCGAGCATCGGGTATAGTTCGCGTAGCAGTTCGGCGTGCTCTTTTTCTTCGCGGGCAATCGCCTCGAACATCCCCGCAACTTCCGGGTTACCCGAGTTGTGGGCAATCCGGGCAAAAGTCGGATACATGCACTCGTGCTCGTAGATCTCCACCTCGATCGAAGATGCGGCGTTCAGGTCAGTCTGGTTGTGGTACACGGCTTCCTGAAAAAACTGGTCGATCCCAAGGAAATCCTCTTCCTGACAATGTAAGGTCATATGCTCTCCGAAAAACGGTCCTGAAGCTAAATCGTTCGGATTCTATGACATTTGCACGGCGTACAGAGCACGAAGGCTGTTAAGTTTTTTGTTCGATGGGTGCCCAGACAGCCTCTGTCGGTGTTTTTGTGAAGTTTTATACGTGTGGGCCACTACATTGCTGAGCGAGTGCTTACAAATCAGTTAAAAAAGTTTCTATTTCTTCAAGAAAGTAACGTTTTCTGGATTGCAGGCCAGGTTCATTGTTAGTAATGAGGAGTCCCGAAAAGTTATGGCAGCAACCTTGCTACAGCGGCTGTCATTACCACTTCCCGGCAATGGGTCTGCACTTAAATCCCGTCTGGTCTGCGAGTGTCTGAGCAACGGCGGACTCTATCAGTTGATTGTTCTGCACTTTTTGATCGCCGTTGCGACATATCTCGGGCTGGCTGAATAGCGTAAAGTAACAGCCATGCCCGAAAATCTTGAATCGCGTGCCCACCTGTTGACCGAGCAGGTCAACCCCAATAGCCGCAACCTGGACGCGCTCAATAGCCTGGACATGGTTGAACTGTTCTGCCGTGAGGATGCCCTCATCGTCCCGGCAGTTCTGGCCGAGCGTGAATCGATCGCCCGGGCAATCGACCGGAGCGCAGACGCACTCGGGCAGGGAGGAAAACTCTTTTACGTGGGAGCCGGTACCAGCGGAAGGTTAGGCGTGCTCGATGCTGCTGAATGCCCTCCGACTTTTTGCAGCGATCCGATGAGCGTGCAGGGTGTGATTGCCGGGGGTGCAAACGCGCTTGTACGTAGCGTGGAGGGGGCCGAGGACGACCCGGAGGCAGGTGCGCGCGATCTCGAAGCCCGGGGGCTTTGCAACCGCGATGTGGTCGTGGGCATCAGCGCGGGGGGAACGGCCCCTTACGTGCTCGGAGCACTTGGACTCGCGCGCCGCCGCGGGGCACTGACGGTCTTCCTCGCGTGTGTACCGGGGCAGGTCAGTGTGCAGTGGGACATTGAGATCCGGCCCCTGGTCGGTCCCGAGGTGCTGGCCGGGTCTACCCGTCTCAAGGCGGGCACGGCAACCAAACTGGTGCTCAATATGCTCTCGACTGGAGTCATGGTCAGACTGGGCAAAACTTACCAGAACCTGATGGTCGATGTCGCCGTGACCAATCGCAAGCTGCATGACCGGGCCACCCGAATTGTGATGACCCTCACCGGCCTTGAACGTGACAGAGCACTTGCACTGCTCGAACGAAGTGGTTTGCGAGTGAAGGTAGCCCTCCTGATGCACTGGAGTGCTGAGAGTGCAGAAACCTGTCAGGCTGTACTGACAGAGTGTTCCGGGCAACTGCATGCGGCCCGCGAGCGGATACAAGATAATCGGGACGATTAGCCGCTGCTCTCAACCGCAAAGACTACCAGACTACACGAACAGGCAAAGCCTGCCGAGGTGAGCCGGCAACTGACATCTGCTTGAACGAAGGAGCCGGGGTGGGGTGGCGCAGCACATTCGTGCGTTATCTCCCGAGTTAATGCCCGGTCCGCTCCACGGGAATCTGGACTTCGCTGCGCTTGAGGTCCTCCGCGACAAAGGGCGAATCATAGAAGAAGCGCCGAGGTACACCAACCGGTTTGTATTCGGGGTGGAGTGCGAGCCACGCGCGCAACCGTTCGATGTGCTCGCAATAATTTGCCCAGCTGTAATTACCTTGAACGCCTGTACTGACGACCTGCATCGGTTCACGGTCCACGACCTCGACACCGGAGGCAATCCGCTCAGGGAGGATGTCTACACTCCTATAGAGAAACGAGACTTCCGCCTGTCCGAAGTTGTCTTCTGAGCGCGTCTCTGCCAGGTAGCGGGCCTCCACAGGGGAGGTCATGGCAATGTTGTTGGTGCTGATGTGGCGAAAGAGTGGCTCGAAGGTAAATCCAGTTGCCCGACCGAGGTCCCCCTCGTAACGCACGGTCGCCGCGCGGTAGGCCGGGTAGTCTTTTACTTCGATGCTCTGGGGCGGAGTAGGAGGCGGAAAGCCCTCCGGCAGGGATGAAGGCATGGTAAATGCAAGATACACCACTATCTTTTTACCCTGCCCGGAGAGGAGCATTACACCAGGGTGCTACGCGGCGGCGTCTTTGAGCTTCTGCATAGCCCGCTCCACTGCGGGACGGGCGGTAAGGGTGTCAAGCCACCGCTTCACATTCGGCGCTTCATCAAGGGGAATCTCAAGCCGCTCAAGGCCACGTAGCCAACCATAATGGGCTATGTCGGCGATGCTGTATTCACCCGCCAGGAACTCGCGCTGTGCAAGTTCTCCTTCGAGCACGGCGAGAAGCCGCTTTGTCTCCTTGGTGTATCGCTCGATTGCCGGCTCGTTCGGCGGTTGAGAACGTTTGAAGAAGCCCAATTGGCCAAACATTGGCCCGACGCCCCCCACCTGAAAAAACAACCATTCGAGTGCTGCCGCCCGCCCCTGGGGGTCGGCTGGGATCAGTTTTTTGACCTTGTCGGCCAGATACAGCAGGATCGCTCCGGACTCAAATATGGAAATTGACTGTCCGTCCGAACCCTCCGTATCTACGATGGCCGGGATCTTACCGTTGGGATTGATCTTCAAAAAGTCTGGGTTGTGCTGCTCGCCCTTACCAATATTGACCGGGTGCAGCGTGTAAGGAATCTCGGCCTCCTCAAGAAAGATTGGGATTTTCTGTCCATTGGGAGTATTCCAGGTGTACAGCTCGATCACGGCTTTCCCCTCCGCAGTTTAGACCGCTCGTATCGTACCTGGTTCCGTGGTCCCGGCAAAACCTGCCCGCGATAGACGCGGCTCCGAGCACACACAGGTAGCCTGATTTAACCAGTCTTTGTTATGCGCTTACAAGAATAAGCAGGCATGCTCCAGATGTCTAGAACATGCCTTTTGGCTCATTATGAAGGTGTTGCTCAAGGGCGAGGACAGCAATTACTGCTTGAAATATTCTCCCTATCTGGCTTGCTGCCCGTACTCTCAATCTGTGTTTTGATACTCTTATTATCTCGAATGCATTTAGAATTTCCTATTGTAGATTCACGGAGTACAAACGCCTTACAGTTTCAGACACTCCGTATGTTCTCTATATTCTCTTTACCCTCCCCGGAAATATCACTGTAACTGCCTGACAGTTGATGATCGGTGAACAACCCTGGGAAGACGGTGCTTGAAGCCGCACACCACTTCGTAGTGGATAGTCCCAAGTGCCTGTGCCCAGACCTCGGCCCCAATCATCTCATCACCATCCCGACCCAGGAATGTAGCAATTTCAGTTTCACAGACCTCGGGTATAGAGGAGACATCAAGGATAAGTTGGTCCATGGTGATGGCCCCCACCTGAGGTACACGCTTGCCTCGTACGATGGCTTCAAGGCGTCCCGAAAGATTGCGGGGTACACCATCCGCATATCCAATCGCCACCGTAGCCAGCCGGGTTGGACCGTCTGTGCGGTACAAGTGTCCGTAGCTCACCCCGAAATGCGCCGGGACGGTTTTGAGTTGCGTAATTCGGGCACGCACCTGCATAACTGGACGTAAATCAAGCAAATTTTTGAAGCAGGGAGCAGGATACAAACCGTACAGCGCCCCTCCAACCCGAACCATATCGTAGTGCAACTCAGGGTTACGCAGGGTCGCAGCAGAGTTAGCCAGATGGGTCAGCGGTGGAGCAATGCCTGCTGCTTTTAACGCGTCGAGAACAGCAACGAAGCGCAGGTACTGCTGGTCCAAAACCTCAGATGCCGGTTCATCGGCAGTAGCCAGGTGTGAATAGACCGATTCGACCTGCAATCGGGGTTGCGTCCTGGCCAGGCGCACAAAATCCACGGCTTCCAGCCAGGGTGCGCCCAACCTACCCATACCTGTATCGATTTTGAGGTGAACAGGGTGTGAACGGGTCAGGCTCTCAGCACAGGTAAGAACCTGTTTCGGTGTGCAGAGGGTCGGTTGTAAGTTCCAGTCGAGTACTGTCTGGACCTCAGCCGGGGTGTTGATGGCCCCGAGGATGACAATTGGACTACCCAGACCTGCTTCGCGCAACTGGACACCCTCTTCGAGGGTGGCAACCCCCAGGTACCGCGCCCCGCACTCTATGGCTGTCTGCCCGACTACCACCGCTCCGTGACCGTAGGCATCCGCTTTGACCACGGCCATCAGACTCTTTAAACCAATGTGCCGACGAATCTGCTCGATGTTGTACTTCAAGGCGTCCAGGTCAACTTCAACCCAGGCCCTACGCTTCAACTCACCTGACACTCGCGACCTTTGTAGAATCGCCCCCCAGTGTATCAGGGACCGGGCAAGTGCCATGTCCCCAGTTTGAGGGGCAGTCTACGCTTTCAGCACGGATGCTGGGAGGAGAAAATTCGTTGCAAGCGCTGCGGGTCGAAAGTCAGACAACGGTTCTCTCCGTAGCTGACCATGCCGTCCTGGCGTAAGCGCTTCAAGCAGAGCGAGACCGTCTCACGAGTTGAGCCGACCATGGCAGCCAGTTTTTCCTGGCTGAGGCGTTGACGCAGGTGAATGTGTCCGTCTCGGCCAGTCTCGCCCATGACCTGCCCAAGCCGGATTAACCAGTAGGCAAGCCTTTCCTCGGAGGTCCAGTAGGCAAGACGGGCCGTCTGTCTTACCAGATCGCCCAGACGCCGGGACAGATCAATCAGCATTGAGCGCTGCAGGGCAATGCTGCTCGTCTGGTCGAGTTCAGACAATGGGATCGGGCGAACTACCACGTCGGTCAGGGCGCGGCTGCACAGGCCCTGGTTTCCCTGTCGGTTCAGCAGTACCAGGCCGCACACCTCACCGGGTCCAGCCAGACAAAAAACTTTCTCATTGCCGTGCGCGTCCAGGTGGATCTCCTCGACCACGCCCTGCTCTACCCAGTACAGGTGCTCATCCCCGTGACCGGTCGTATAGAGCTCCTGGCCCGTTTGGAGACTAATTGTCTGCCCAGTCAGAGGCTGCCATGGACCCACCAGCGTCGCGGAACGGCCATTACGGCTGTTGCGACCAGTGTTATAGGTACTTTGCTTCTCCATTCCGTCGACCCCTGCATGATTGTGTTGACAGGCGTCAAGACCCGGTAGGCGTTGTTCCAGGTCGAGAACGTCCAAGTAGAAGGCGATAGACGCCACCTGCCACCACACGCATAAGCGCGAAGGCAGATAGCCCT
Source organism: Gloeobacterales cyanobacterium ES-bin-141 (assembly GCA_014380935.1). GTDB lineage: Bacteria > Cyanobacteriota > Cyanobacteriia > Gloeobacterales > Gloeobacteraceae > JACMIX01. The sequence continues at coordinate 11,512 of JACMIX010000459.1, forward strand.
ACATTCCTGCCTTTGATGGAGTGTACACCGTGCCGACGCCCGGACAGGGGTCGATAAGTGCATACCCAACCGCCCTCAATGTAATGTATGGAAATTTTTACGAAAGCTCCTCACCCCCTAGACAGATTCGCCTCGAGATGAGTATGCAGAAGCAGGGTTAGATCTTGCTGGCGTTTTCTCCTCTGTCGAGTGTAGCTTGAGGAGCCTGACAATCGTCGCGCGCATCTGAGCCCGCTCTACAATACAGTCGATGAAACCGTGCTTGAGCAGAAACTCGGAAGTCTGGAAGCCCTCCGGTAGTTTCTGCCTTAAAGTCTGCTCGATAACCCGGCGACCGGCAAACCCGATCGTCGCCTTGGGCTCAGCCAGGATCAGGTCACCGAGCATCGCAAAGCTCGCCGTCACACCGCCGGTGGTGGGGTGCGTAAGTACGGAAATATAAAGTTGACGCTGTTCACGGTGACGCTGTAGAGCAGCGCTGGTACGAGCCATTTGTACGAGGGACAGCATTCCTTCTTGCATGCGTGCCCCACCCGAGGCACAAAATAAGACCAGGGTCCGCCGCTCGCTAGTCGCACGCTCGATCAGACGCGTAATCCGCTCACCGACTACTGAACCCATACTGCCGCCCATGAAACGAAAGTCCATGACGCCCAGGGCCAGAGGGTGACCTTCAAGAGTTCCCAGACCTGTGAGAACCGCATCATTGAGGCCCGTCTTCTCGCGCGCCTGGATGAGCCGTTCGCGGTACGAGCGCACATCCGTAAAGCCGAGGGGATCATTGGCAAGCAAATGGTCGTCCGTCGCAACCCAGCTTTGCGAATCGATCAACTGAGCCAGCCGCTCCGGTGCGTTCACCCGATCATGCCAGCCGCAATCAGGACAAACGTGCAGGTGCCGATGAAAGTCCTTCGTATAGTGCAGAGCCGAACACTCAGCGCACTTGGTCCACAAGCCGTCTGCGATCTCGCGCTGGCGTTGCTCTTTTGAGAGGGGGCCGCTTTTGCGACGGTTTGCAAACCAATCGATGAGGGACATGAGAGTTGCTCCAATGGTGATGAGGTAGTAGGTGCGGTGATACTGCTGAGTGCATCATAAACCCCTTAACCCCAAGGCAGTGTGCCGTACTACTCCACGACCGGAGATCCTCCAGCCTGTGAGACATTCAGACGTAGGGCCGGATCAATGGTGTTGTCGATTGCGGGCTCATCCTTGGTGGGGTGCTCATACTCATAGTCATTGATAGCGTCAATGAGCTGTCGCAGGCGACCAAAGTGGTGACGATCAAACGCCATCACTAGGCGAGGTAGCAAATACGTCTCGTCTTTTTGCTCGACCGGCAGAGCAGCACTTTTGATAATTCGCCCAGTCTGGATAATATCGGTAAATTCCTCGTTAAGCCGCTCTAACCAGGCATCGGACAACTCCTGGTTGAGCCGGATAACCAGATCGGAGCCAACGTAACGACTGGAGTGATAAATTCGGTAGAAATGAGAAATGTGCTGACAGGCAACATCAATATCGTCTGTCACGCTGTATAGATTAACATCATCCGGTGAAATAAAACCCCGGCCCAGCAACTGCGAACGGATATACTGGTCCCATTGTTGCCAATAGTCTCCACCTGGAGCATCGATCAGTACAACCGGCAGGGGCGTTGTTTTCCCCGTTTGAATGAGAGTCAGGCACTCAAAGCACTCATCCTGGGTGCCAAGACCACCCGGGAAGAGTACCAGTGCATCAGTTTCCTTCAAAAAGAAGAGTTTGCGCGTAAAAAAGTACTTGAAGTCCACCAGTTTTTGATCGTCTCTGATGAACGGGTTGGCGCTCTGCTCAAAGGGCAGGTCAATATTGAGCCCGAACGAGTGCTCTGTCCCGGCTCCCGCGTTGCCTGCCTCCATCACTCCACCCCCGGCCCCAGTCATGACCATAAAGCCTGCCTCGGCAATGCGCCTGGAAAATTCCAGGGCATGTTGGTAGATTTCTGAGCCGGGAGGAGTACGGGCAGAGCCGAATAGAGTAATTTTGCGACGGCACTGGTAAGGTGCAAAGGCATGCCAGGCTCGGTGCATGTCCTCGAGCGTACGGTTAAGAATTTTCCAGTCGAGCCGCTCCAGGTCAGTTGTCTCGCTCATTTGAATAATGCGTCTTAAGGCCTGAGTAATCAGATGCGCCTGGGGATGGGTACCCAGACTGGCGAGCAGATCCTGGAGTGCTTGTTCAATTGAGGCACGACGTGCTGTATTCATACGCGATCCTCGAGGGCCTCGACAGCAGACCTTACTTAACTATTGAAAGTCCAAATCGGGCCGCTTTTACTTACCCATGCCCAATTTTTGCGCTCTTTGATACACCTTGCCCTCGGTGAGCAATGAAGGGGCAATGACGATCTCCGTCTGCTGCATCTGTTTGAGGTCCTTAGCACCCAGGGTTCCCATGGAAGTCTTCAAGGCACCCAGCAAATTGTGCGTTCCGTCATCGAGGCGGGCCGGACCACATAGGATCTCACTTAAGGTCCCTGTGGTACCGACTTTGATGCGGGTACCCCGGGGCAGGATAGGACTGGGAGTTGCCATGCCCCAGTGAAAGCCTCGACCGGGTGCCTCAGCTGCACGTGCGAACGGCGAACCGATCATGACCCCATCCGCTCCACAGGCGATGCTCTTGCTGATATCACCGCCAGTGACGAGTCCTCCGTCGGCAATGACCGGCACATAACGACCGGTCATGGCGAGGTAATCGGCACGGGCCGCAGCACAGTCGGCGACAGCGGTAGCTTGGGGAACGCCCACGCCCAGGACGCCCCGCGAGGTGCAGGCTGCCCCGGGACCGATGCCAACCAGGATGGCGGATGCTCCCGCATTCATCAAATCAAGTGCTGCTTCGTAGGTCACGACGTTGCCGAGGACGACCGGGATGGGCATCGACGCGCAAAAGCGAGCTAGATCCAATGTTTCAAACTTTGAGTAGTGCGTAGTCGAGACGACGGTTGCCTGGAGAAAGAAAAGATCACATCCCGCCTCTGCCGCCACTGGACCGTACTCCCCAGCAACCTGGGGAGTTGCACTCACACAGGCAATCCCACCCTCTGCCTTAATTTGACCAATGCGTTTACGGATCAGCTCGGGTTTGACCGGCTCGGCATATATGTGCTGCATCAAACTGACGAAGTCATCCGGTCCGATTGAGGCGATGTGTTTGAGCATCGCGGCGGGATCTTCGTAGCGCGTCAGGACTCCCTGAAGGTTAATAACACCCAGGGCACCCAACTGTGACAGGGCGACCGCCATCTGCACGTCCACGACACTATCCATGGCCGAGGCGATGATCGGGATATCCCGGGTGATGGTACCAATTTGCCACCGCGTATTAACAAGTTCGGGGTCAAGGGTGCCCTGCCCGGGGACCAGGGCAATCTCATCAATGCCGTAAGCTCTGCGCGCAGTTTTACCCCGCCCAATTTGCGTTTCCACTGCCCTTCCCTTGGACTTAGCCCGTCAGAATCCTTCAAACATAACAAATGCCAGATGCCCGTGTAAGCCGTAGGGGGGACAGGATCCCCCTCACGGCCTGAGCTCATTTCAAGCCCATGAAGCGACAAGCGCCACTATTTAACTGAAGCCTTAGCACCGGCTTCTTCAAGTTTTTTCTTAGCCACCTCGGCTTCTTCCTTGGGAATGCCTTCTTTGACCGGCTTAGGTGCCGACTCGACCAAGTCCTTGGCTTCTTTGAGACCCAGGCCGGTCAACTCACGAGCCACCTTGAGGATGGCGATCTTCTTGTCGGCAGGCACTTCTTCGAGGATGACGCTAAATTCGGTCTGCTCCTCAACGGGCTCGGCTGCCGCTGCCGGGGCTCCCGGGGCCGCAGCCATCATCGCTGGCATCATCATGCCGCCACCCATGGGGGCCTCAGCCTTGACACCGAAAACTTCTTCGATGCCTTTGACTAGTTCAGCTGCTTCTAGCAGGCTGAGAGCCTTGAGGTCTTCGAGGATTTTTTCAACGCGTTCACTTGCCATGTTTTGCTCCGGAAATATAAAAGTGTATGGACTGGACTGCTAGGCGGCATTCTGTTCTTCTTTTTGCGCCTTGAGAGCGGCGAGTACTCGAGCCAGACTTGCCGGTATCTCGTTGATGCCGACTGCCACCTTGGTCGGCACTGCATTGATGCCCACGGCCAACCGGGTTGGCAGTACCTTGAGGGCACCGGCAAATTGACCGATAAGGACTTCTTTGGGAGGCAAATCGGCGATGGTCTTGAGGCCCTCGAGATCGAGTTGCAGTCCCTCGGTCACCGCACCTCGAAACTCGGTCTTCTTGAACTCCTTCTGAAAATCCTCGTAGGCCTTGATGAGACCCTTGAGGTCCCCGTCTCCGAACAAAAATGCCGAAGGTCCCTTCAAGAGAGGTGTCAGCGTGTCCCAACGGGACTCGCGGATGGCCACTCCCATCAGGGTGTTCTTGGTAACAACGCAACTACCGCCGATGGGTCGTAGTTTGCGACGCAGAGCAGTGATCTCCGCGACACTCAAACCGCGATAATCAACGACCATGACCACCGAACTGCGGTCGAGCAGTTGTGTGAGGTCACCGACAATAACTTCCTTGGCTGGTCTTTTTCCCACGTTCTCACCTCCTGGTTGCTCTAGATAAAAATAAGGCCCCGCCTAAGGCGAGGCTGTAAGCAGAAACCCGGTGTCAATAGCACCAGGATCCCCACGTACGAACCTCGGCAGGCTAATTAAGCGAAACGCCCCTGCTGTCTGTGGCTCTTATAGAGTTGTGAAACGGTCGGCGTCAGGCTGCCTCCAGTTTCAGGTCGCGCAGGGCGTTGACATCGATCTCAATCGATGGACCCATCGTGGACTTGATATGGAAGGTTCGCCAGTAGCGGCCCTTGGCACCGGAGGGTTTGGCCCGGTCGATCGCTTCTTGAACGGCCTTGAGGTTTTCGAGCAATGCGTCGGCGGCAAAGCTCGCTTTGCCGAAGGGCAAATGCACAATTCCGGTTCGGTCGGCCCGAAATTCGAGCTTACCTGCTTTGAATTCGCGAATCGCTCCTGCCAGGTCCATGGTTACCGTGCCACCCTTGGGAGAGGGCATCAGACCGCGCGGACCAAGCAATTTTCCAAGTTTTGCCACCTGGGGCATGATGTCGGGGGTGGCAATCATCAGATCAAAATCCATGAAGCCGCCCTGAATGCGCTCGATCAACTCCTCTGAGCCAAATATATCCGCCCCGGCCGCCTCGGCCTCACGGACCTTCTCACCCTTGGCAAGCACGGCGACACGAACTTCCTTGCCGGTACCCTTGGGAAGCGTGACCGTGGATCGGACCTGCTGATCGGCATATTTGGGGTTGATCCCCAGGCGGATGTGGGCCTCGATGGTCTCGTTGAACTTGGCCTTGGCCAGATCCTTGGTCATGGTAAGGGCGTCGGTCGGCGCGTAAAGGGTAGAGCGGTCCACCTGTTCACGCAATTGCTTTATCCGCTTGGATAGCTTCGGCATAGTCTCCTCCGTGGGGTCGTAGCGGGAATTCCCTGCCCCGATCGTGTTTAATCGCGGATTGCGATGCCCATGTTGCGAGCCGTGCCCGCGATGATGCGCATCGCTGCATCAACATCATTGGCATTGAGGTCGGGCAGTTTCTGCTCGGCAATCTGCCGCAATTGGGCGGTCGTAATTGCCCCAGCCTCTTCCTGGTTTGGCTTGGCTGCACCCTTGGCAGCCCCGGCAGCCTTGGTCAGTAGGACCGAGGCTTGCGGTGTCTTGAGGATGAATGTAAAACTACGATCCTCAAAAATGGTGATCTCAACCGGGATAATCATCCCGACTTGATCGGCGGTCTTGGCGTTGTACTCCTTGCAGAACATCATGATGTTCACCCCGTGCTGGCCCAGGGCCGGACCGACGGGAGGAGCGGGGTTGGCCTTGCCCGCGGGCAGTGCCAATTTGACCTTGGCGGCAACTTTTTTCGCCATGATGCTTCACAAGAGTAACGGCAGGCGTGTCGAATCACACAGTCGCCAATTATCGCCCATTCAAATACAGATCTGCAAGAGTAGTCCGGCTCGATGTTTTTCGCACTGCGGTAGTGACAGTAAAATCGGAGCGATAGCCTGTAGACACTCCATGAGCACGACATCTTCTGTGAGACGCACTTTCTCCGGTGCTCAGCCAACCGGTCAACTTCACCTGGGCAATTACCTCGGGGCCATCCGCAACTGGGTACACGAGCAGTCGCAGTACGAAAGCTACTTCTGCGTCGTGGACCTGCACGCCCTGACGATTCCCCAAGATCCTCAGGAATTGCACGCCGCCACCCTGCGCACGGCGGCACTCTATATTGCCTCGGGTATCGACCCGGACCGCGCAACTGTCTTTGTCCAGTCTCACGTCGGAGCCCACGCGGAA
>JACMIX010000460.1 GCA_014380935.1 Gloeobacterales cyanobacterium ES-bin-141
AAGGGCCAGATCCTGGCTCTGCTCAGCAAACCCGCCGAGGCGGTCGAGTCATTTGACCGGGCCCTCAGTTTGGGCGCTCAGTTGCCCGAGGGTACTCGAAAACAGTTGCTCCACGAGCGGAACGTCCAGCTTGAGCGCCTCACGGCAGGCAAATAGTCCTCAGTCGGGCTCCGGCTGGATGATGTCGCGGGTCAGGGTGCTTTCGTAAAACTTGAGGCCGAGTTTAAGTTTGTCGGGCTGAATCTCGATCGAGCTGAGCAGGAACTGGCCTACCTGACGACGAAAATCAAACCAGGGGATCAAAAAGCTGGTTCCGACCGGCAGACTCGGAAAGAATGGTACCTGACGGAGTACGGCACGCAAAATAATACCAGTCAGTCGCGGCTCGATAATGCGGTCTTCCCACCGTACACGGGCACTGTTGAGCTGGATGAGGATACGGTCCGCGTTGATGTCAGGAATGGCAGTGGCGCGAATTTCTACCTGGGCTGCAATCGTGGAGGAGACCAGTTCGCCGATGGCAGTCACGTATTTGAGCAGCAGCACAACCCCCAGGCTGACCGTAGCCTCCCCTTCACCGAGGCTGATCGAGCCGCTCTGCCCGCGCAGGAAGACTCGCCAATCGCCTGCCTCGGCCGTCGGAACTTCTTCGAGGTTCGGTTGCTGAAAATCAAGAGCGATCCAACGCTGGAGGCCGCGGTTGAGTAGTTCGCCGTCTACCCAGACAGTGACTTCCTCCCGGGTATTGGCGAGGGCCAGCTGACGCTTCTGCTCGGTGATGCGCGCATCCTTACTGCCCTCCAGTTGTGTCCAGCTGCCGTCCGGCCCCATGGGTCTGAGGATCTGAAAAACTTCCTCAAGGACTGCCCGAGTCAGGATGCTGCTGCCAATGGGCAGGCCGACGACCTCAAGCTTGGATTTGTTGGGTTTGGTTGCCACGGGGGCCAGTTCGAGTGTGTCTTATCATGATACTTTTGCCTTCCTCGAACTCCGGCTCCGGCTAAGCTCCCTCGGAAGATTCGAGCCTGCGTTGCAGCGAACCGATCAATCCATGCTGTCTGGAGGCCGAGCGTGCCTTACCGGCTGCCGCCCATTGCTGGAGGGCCGTAATCTGCTCTCGGGCGGTGCGGGCGAGCGGGATGGTCTGGGCGACAGCTTGCAAGATGTCATCGGTGGTAAAGTCTCGCTGCAGCGCAAAGCCCGTGTGCATCGCCTCGACGATTGCCTGCTCGATCTCGGCTCCACTGAAGTCGGGTGTCTCGTAGGCGAGCCGCTCCAGGTCGTAGGCGCGCAGGTTATGGGCACGCAGCTTGCCGAGGTGGACCCCGAAGATCTCTTTGCGCTCCGCCTGTGAGGGCAAATCGACGAAAAAGATTTCATCGAAACGGCCCTTGCGGATCAACTCCGGCGGCAATCGGAGCACATCGTTGGCAGTTGCGACCACGAAGACCGGCGAGGTCTTCTCGGCCATCCAGGTGAGGAATGTCCCGAAGACCCGACTTGCCGTACCCGCATCACCGCCGCTCAGGTTGCCGAAGGACTTGTCGATCTCATCGGCAAATAAAACGCACGGAGCCAGGGCCTCGGCAATCTGGATCATCTGGCGCGTACGGGCCTCGGATTCACCCACCAGACCCGCGAACAAACGACCCACGTCGAGCCTGAGCAGGGGTAGACGCCAGTGATGGGCAATGGCCTTGGCAGTCAGTGACTTGCCGGTTCCCTGAATGCCTACGAGCAACAAACCCCGCGGATATGGCAGGCCATACTGGCGGGCCTGGTCGCTAAAGGCGGCACCCCGGCGCAATAACCACTCTTTGAGGTTGTCGAGGCCGCCGATGTCGGTGATAGCCTCCGTGGCCGGGTAAAAATCAAGAATCTGGGTCTGGCGGATCTTCTGTTGTTTTTCCTCCAGAATCAAGTCCACATCCGCCCCGGCCAGCGAACCGTACTTGGCGACTGCCTTACCCAAAACCTGGCGTACCCGATTGAGCGAAAGCCCCTGACAGGCTTTGACCAGGTCTTCACGCTGAGGTCCTGTGAGTGCGGTGCGGCCACTCAGCAGATGCTCAACCTCGCAGTCGATCTCGCGCATTGTGGGTAGGGGAAATTCCAGGATCGTGATGTCCTCGGCCAAATCGGTCGGGATCACCAGACGCGGTGCGAGCAAAATCACCGTTTTGGGGACAGAGCGCAGACGGCGAGCCAGATTGCGCAGTTTGCGACTCACGGAGATGTCTTCTAGAAAGCGGTGAAAATCCCGCAGGACGAACACAGCCGGCGCATCATCCCTGGCCCGGTCGATAAACTCTAACGCCTGCAGGGGGTTGCTGCGAGCGTAGTTTGCATCGACGCCCTCGTGGCGATATCCATCGACGAAGTCCCAGCAGTACACCGTCCGCTGGGCAATCGCTCCAATCGTCTGTTCGGCCCGTTCTTCCTCAGTCGAGGGAATGTAGATGAGCGGGTAACGGGCACGAATAAGCAGATCGAGTTCTCGGGCGAAGTCCATTGAGCGTTCCAGACCATGGTCTTTCCATCTTCAATCGCTTCAGGTCGCCTCGCAAGTTTTTAATAGCGAGAATCTACCCGGGCACCGGCCCGACGGCTACTGCGATAGGTAAATTCGCTCACCGAGGGATTGGGCTTGCTCGGGTCGAGCGTGCCGGTTGTCTGTTGCCAGAGTTCGCGCGGAGCGATCTGACCGCTGACCTGCCCCTCCGGATCGCGGATACAAACAATCCAGACCTGCCCGTCCTCCGGACAGAAGAACGACTCGATCCAGCGGTTGCGGTCTACCCAGGTGACCGTGGACATGTGCAGGAGTGTTGCCTTTTTCTTGGTCACACCCGTCAATTCCCGGGTTTGCTCAGCGTTACTTGAGAAAATAAAGTATTTTTGCCCGCAACCACGCCACAGTCGGGTGTTGCAGACCGGGCAGTGGACCTCGACGCGATTGAGTGAACGGTTGCGCTTACGAGTCATGCTGCTCCCATTGAGCCTGGCTCCATAACAGACAAGGTGCACGAGCAAATCCGTGTCCGGTAATCATATTGCGTTCATCAGCATCACTGATGTATAGCATTCATGTCTGTAGATGTAAAAGTTGGCGTAATGCTGAGAAAGCGGTCATCGAGAAGGGAGCCAGCATAATCTCGGGCATGAGTTTATATCCTAGGCGTAGATGCTTTTGTTAACGACGGTCGGCGATTCTGATATAGTTCTGAGGAACTTGACCCCGAATGGTTTTGACATCAATGGCATTAGTATGTCAGCAGTATTTATTGGCCCTTATTTTGCTAGCAAGCCCACTCGTCGGGTGCCCGGTTTTCGCACAAACCTCACCTTCTGGTGGCTCTTCACTACTAAACGATGAGCCTGCTGCCGTCAAGCTCAACGACCTCGAGCGCCCCAGTTCGGACAGCTCTTTGTTGCTCGATGACCGGACAGACCTGACTCTCGACTCGATTTTGCAAAAGCGCTTTGCCACGGTCGAAAAGCCGGTCTTTACAAGTTCACCTCTAGAAGCAGTCGATGGGCGGCTATACAACCTGGTGACCGCCTCACATTTACGGGCCGGAGAGCTTGTCCAGACTCAAATTGTGCGCCTGTTCAAGCCGCAACCAGGTGTCAACGACGACCTGTTCGCCAACCAGTCCAACCAGTCCATCTACGGCCTCACCGACGATATTGAATTGACGCTTGATTTACAGGGGGTGAACGGCACTGTTCCCGGCCCCCAGGGACCGTTCATCGTCGAGCGCCGGGTGGGCGTCAACAACGGCAACTTTTTCCAGGACGGGACCTTCCAGGGCAAGTTCAAGCTCGGGCGGCTACTGGGAGCCCAGGTAAGTGCGGTTGCAAGCGTCACGACGACCCGACCGCAGTTCTCGTTTTACACTCTCCCCGCTGACCCGGCTCAGCCCCTTGTAGGCCGCGTCCTGGTCGAGAGTCGTCCCCAGGATGGCATCACCCTTGTCCCGGCTCTGGAGGTGCCGTTCACTTTTAAAGACGGCGATGAGCGTCTGGCCTTTACCGTCGCGCCCAAGGTTGCCTTTTTCCCCTCCGACAATGCCCTTTTTGTACCGTTGAACCCCGGCACGAGCGGGAGTTTCGGCACAACCCTGGGCATTGGCCTGGGAGTGGCTTACAAGATCTCGCCACGTATCATGGTGCGCGCCGATGCGACACCTATCCTGACGGGCAACAACACCGTGGACTTCGTCAGTGGTCTGCCCAGCCGTGAGATCCCGTACAACCTGGGTGTGCGTTACCTGGTCAATCCCCGTCTGAGTCTGGATGTTTTCGTCACCAACGCCTACGCCAACTCGGGTGCCGCCTCACTAGTTACCTCCAGCAACACGGGCGTCGGCGTGGCCCTGGCTCTCACACCGGAGCGTACCCTTTATTTTCTCGACTTCCCGGCCAATCGCAAGTTTGCCGAGACCTTCGAACTAGGTGTGCCCAAGGCGGTACGCCGTCAGTTTATACCGGCAAGCTTCGACTTACTCGACGGCAGCACGGTACCGGGTGGTGTCACGCGGGCCAACATCCAGGCGGCCACCGGGGCGGTCTCAGTGGTGGCGAGGTCAGGAGCGCTCGATGACTTTGAGACCGGCACCTACGCCAACTTTGCTGTCGATAGCGGTCCGGACGAGTCGGACGGCGGCTTCAGTACCAAGATCCGTCTGCTTCACCAGCCGAGCGGTGACCCTTTAACTCTGAGCACCCTGTTTACGATCGGGCGTACCAGTTCGCGGATGTGCAACTTTATCGATAACGACCGCAACGGCCTTCAACAGGCCCTTAACTTACAACCAACCGCCTGCCCCGGGGTGCCGGGGGTTGTGCCGGCCGGGGACCGGGGACCGATTCCTCCCAATATTTTTGGTCTGGTCACGGAGAACATCGGTGAATTGATTGTCTTGAGCCTGTCCTTTCCGACCCAATACGTCCTACCCGAGGGGCACAGCTTTTGGATAAACCCAAAAGTTGCCTACGTCCAGCGCGGCGGCGACAATACGCCGCTGGCCGGTGTGAGCGTTGGAGGGGCGTTGCGCGTCTGGCAGGGACTGGACCTGGTTGCACAACTGACCCCGATGTTCCGCGGCGATAACGCCTTTGTGGGTGATACTCTCCAGCAGCGCTTTCCATGGCAGGCGGGGGTCCGGTTTACGCCCGGTTTCAGTCCGGCCGCCGGGGGAACGGATCTCTCATTCAATGTCTACGCGACCAATGCGGTCGGACTGTCTCCTTACCAGAGTCTGCGCGTACGGGCCGACAGCCAGCTCTCGGTCGGGCTCGGGGTCGTGTTGCCGTTTTAGCGGGCGTCGCCCAAGCAACGACAATTTGGGCGTATTCTGAAGGACGCACCGATAGTTACCGCTGATGTCTGCACCCCCGGTAGATCCTACTCCCTGGAGCCGTCGCTTTGAGCAGGGATTGCACCCAACAATCGCCCGCTTCAACGCGAGCATCGGCTTTGACATCGAACTTATCGAATACGACCTCGACGGCTCGATCGCCCATGCCCGCATGCTCGCGAGATGCGGCATCTTGAGTGAGGCGGAAGCAACGACCTTATCAGACGGTTTAGAGCGGATTCGCGGCGAGTGGCAGGCGGGTACGTTCAGACCCGGAATTGAGCAAGAGGATGTTCACTTTGCCGTCGAGCGCCGTCTCATCGAGTTAGTTGGTGAGGTCGGCAAGAAGCTGCATACAGCCCGCTCGCGCAATGACCAGGTAGGGACGGATCTGCGGCTGTGGCTGCGAGACCGCATCGACCGCCTGCGCGTTCAATTGCTCGACTTTCAGCGGGTCCTCCTCGACCTGGCCCATGTACACGTCGAAACGCTCATTCCCGGCTACACCCATCTCCAGCGGGCTCAGCCCGTAAGCCTCGCCCATTATCTGCTCGCCTACGTCGAGATGAGCGAGCGGGACTGGCAGCGGCTTGGGGATGTGCGCGGACGGGTCAACATTTGCCCGCTCGGCTCGGGGGCACTGGCCGGGACGGTTCTGCCTATCGATCGTCACTACACAGCTGAGTTGTTGGGGTTCGATGGGGTGAGCGAAAACTCCCTCGATGCCGTCAGTGATCGCGACTACGCAGTCGAGTTCCTCGGCGCCGCGAGTCTCATCCTGGTGCATCTGAGCCGCATGGCGGAGGAGATGATCCTCTGGGCTTCGCAGGAATTTCGCTTCATTGGCCTCACCGACAGTTGTGCAACCGGATCAAGCCTGATGCCTCAAAAGAAAAATCCCGACGTGCCCGAACTGGTACGTGGCAAGACAGGCCGTGTCTTCGGGCACTTGATGGGCATGTTGAGCGTACTCAAGGGGTTGCCGCTCGCCTACAACAAAGACCTCCAGGAAGACAAGGAGGGTCTCTTTGACACGGTGAGGACAGTCGAGCAATGTCTGGAGGCGATGACGATTCTTCTACATGAAGGGATTGTCTTCCGGCCCGAACGGCTCGCCGAGGCAGTCGGCGAGGACTTCTCCAACGCCACCGATGCAGCTGATTACCTGGTCAAAAAAGGGGTGCCGTTCCGCGAGGCCTACGGGGTGATCGGGGCAGTGGTCAAACACTGCCTGCAAGCGGGTGTCCTGCTGATTGACCTGCCTATCGAGGGCTGGCAGCAGTTTCATCCAGGCTTTGAACCTGACCTGTACGCCATGATCCAACCGGCCATGGTCGTCGAGGCACGCAACAGCTACGGCGGCACGGGCTTTACCCAGGTACGCGCGGCACTCGCGCGCAGTGAACAGCGCTGGCACGCGCACCGGATTTAACGCGTACGGACTGGTACTCTTTCTTGACTCACCGGCCCGGAGTCTGTCACAGTCACTGTGATGGAAACGCCATATCTAGTGCGTGAAAGCCCCGCGTCCGGGTTATGCGACACCTGGGTACAGGTCCTGGTCGATGCGCCCGGTGCCCGCCGCGTCTACACCTATCGGGTAGCGGCGGGCATGGTCGTGGCGGGCGGGGATGTGGTGTGTGTGCCGTTCGGGTCGCAAAAGATCGGGGGGATCGTGCTCGAGCGGCTGGACACGCTGCCACCGTCACTCGTAGCAGACCAGGTCAAGACCGTGGAGGAGGTCCTGGGAGCGGGATTCTTTCCGCCTGGCTACTGGCAGTTGCTCGAACAGGTCGCCCATTACTACCTCACACCCCTGGCACGGGTGCTCGAAACTGCCCTGCCACCCGGCTTACTGGCCCGCTCCCAGAGGCGTATCCGACTTGCCGCGATTACCAATCCCCTGCTCGAATGGACACTCAGTCCATCGACGCGGGCGATGCTCGAATTTGTGCGTGCCCACAAAGCCGATGTGAGCTGGCGCTTTCTCAGGCAGCGACTTCCCCATGCCCAGTACAGCCTCACGGAGTTACTCAATCGGGGACTGGTCGAGAGCTACCTGGCGGACCCCGATCCTCCCCGTCCTCTCGTCCGTCAGGTCGTGGTACTTGTCGAGCTTGAGAGCGAGGG